>DOTC01000033.1 GCA_003513855.1 Deltaproteobacteria bacterium
CCGGATGGCTTCGGGGACCTCGTTTGCCTTTCCCAGACCCGTACCGACATGTCCGTTGCCGTCGCCGACCACAACGACCGCGGTGAAGGAAAACCTGCGCCCTCCCTTTACCACCTTGGCGACGCGGCTGATATGGACCACCCGGTCTTTCAGGTCGAGCCCTTCTGGATTGACTTTCTTCAAACGCTCCTCCCTGTCTGCTTTGCGGTTTTTGCCTTTAGAACTGCAACCCGGATTCCCGGGCCCCTTCGGCCAACGACTTGACACGTCCATGATAGAGGAACCCGTTCCGGTCGAAGACGACTTTCCGGATGTCCTTTTCCGCTGCCTTCCTTCCGATCCACTCCCCCACCTTCTTCGCAGCATCCCCTTTCTTCAGGCCACCGATTTCGCCCCGGATCTCCGGGCTGAGCGTGGAAGCGGCGAGGATGGTGGACCCCGTGGTGTCGACCACGAGTTGTGCATAGATATGCTTTGCACTTCGGAACACGGACAGCCGGGGACACTGCTCCGTCCCGAATATCCTCTTCCGGATTCTTCTCTTTCGCTTCTGCCGGGCGATCTCTCGCATATTTTTCTGGCTCATGGCTCTTCCGGACTCCGTCTAATGGTTTTCATCCATCCTCTCGACGTTATTTGCCGGCTGCTTTCCCGACTTTCTTCAGGAGACGTTCCCCCCGGTACCGGATACCCTTCTGCTTGTATACGTCCGGCTTCCGGAAGGACCGGATCTTCGCCGCGGTAAGTCCGACGAGCTCCTTGTCCGCCCCCGACACTTTGATCACCGTGTTCGCCTCCACTTCGGCGCTGACGCCTTTTGGAAGGGGGAAGATCACGGGATGGGAGTATCCGAGCGCCATCTGGAGCGCGTTCTGCTTCATTTCGGCCTTGTACCCCACTCCGACGATTTCCAGGGTCTTGGTGAACCCCTCGGCGACTCCCTTCACCATGTTCGCCACCAGGGTCCGATAGAGACCGTAAAGGTTCCGTGCGGACTCCCCTCCCGGACGAAGGGAAACGATGGCGAGGCCCTCTTTGACCTCCACGTTCACCGGATCAGGGATCGGGCGGGAAAGGGTTCCCCTTTTTCCTGTGACGGAAAGGATCCCGTCCTTGATCTCGACGGCAACTCCGGCGGGGATCGCCACCGGCACTTTTCCGATTCTTGACATCGTGTACCTCCCCGGGGAACCTCGAGTTCCTGTCACCAGACCTGGCAGAGCAGTTCCCCGCCGATCGCGAGTTTCTTCGCCTTCTCTCCCGTCATCACACCCCGGGAAGTCGAGAGAATGGCGATTCCATATCCGTTCTTCACAATGGGGATCTCGTCCTTCCCGACATAGACGCGACGTCCCGGGCGGCTTACCCTCCGCAAGCCTTTGATTGCGTAGCCCGTTTCGGGCTCCTGCCGAAGGTAGATCCGCAGAACCGTCTGTTTCGGATCGGGGAGAACGCGGAAATTCTTCACGAACCCCTCCTCCTTGAGGATCGATGCGATGCTCTCCAGCACCCTGGTGGAGGGGAGTTCGACCTGGTCGAACCTCGCCATCTGGGCGTTGCGGACCCTGGCAAGAAGATTGGAAATATTGTCGTTGATAGACATTGCGCTCCCCTACCAGCTCGCCTTGGTCACGCCGGGAAGTTCCCCCCGGTGTGCCAATTCCCGCAGACAGATCCTGCAGAGATTGAATTTGCGGTAATAGGCCCTCGGCCTCCCGCATCTCGGGCATCGGTTGTACTGCCGGACGCGGAACTTCGGGGACCTCAGTGATTTGGCGATGATCGACTTTTTTGCCACCATGTCCTCCTTGGAGCGTCAGGCCCTGAACGGCATTCCGAGGAGGCGGAGAAGTTCCAGCCCCTCCTCGTCTGTGCGGGCCGTGGTGACGATCGTTATGTTCATTCCTCTGATTTTATCTATTTTATCGTAGTTTATCTCCGGGAATATAATCTGTTCCCTTATGCCTAGCGTGTAATTTCCCCGTCCGTCGAAACCCTTTGAGGATACCCCCTTGAAGTCTCTCAGCCGGGGCATCGCTACCCCCAATAGCTTGTCGAGGAAAAAATACATCCGGTCCCTTCGGAGTGTGACCTTCACCCCGATCGGGACGCCTTCCCTCAACTTGAAGTTCGATATGCTTTTGCGTGCTTTCGTAACCACCGCCTTCTGACCGGTGATGAGGCCGATCTCCTCGGCTGCCGAGTCGAGAACCTTGATATTCTCGATCGCCTCACCCAGACCCATGTTGATGATGACTTTCTCGAGTCTCGGGACCTGCATCGGATTCCGATAGTGGAATTTCTCCCTCATCTTGGGGACGACTTCATCCTTGTAGTAATCGAAAAGTCTGGCCATTTCCCTTCACCCCGGACCGCCGTCTCCCGGCGGGTCTTCTCTACTTCTTCTTGGCCTCGAGCACGTCCCCGCACCGCTTGCACGTGCGGTGTTTTTCCCCGGAATCCTCGACAAGCATGGTGATCCGCGTAGGCCTGTTGCACTTGTCGCACATGATCATGATGTTGGAGTACGACAGCGGAGCCTCCTTCTCGATGATGCCGCCCTGGGGGTTGGTCTTGCCCGGTTTTGCGTGCCTCTTCACCATGTTGATCTTTTCGACGATGACCCGGCCCGCATCCCTGTCCACCTTGAGGACCCTGCCGACCTTCCCCTTTTCCCTGCCCACCATGACCCGTACGATGTCGTTTTTCCGTATATGGAGAGTCGGTTCCGCCATGTCTCCCTCTTTCCTCCCTACAGGACTTCCGGCGCCAGGGAGATGATCTTCATGAATTTCTTGGCACGGAGTTCCCGCGCCACAGGGCCGAAAATCCGGGTTCCGATCGGCTCCCCCTGCGGATTGATCAGCACGGCCGAATTCTGGTCAAACCGGAGGAAGCTTCCATCCGTCCGCCCGATCTCCTTGGCGGTCCGCACCACCACCGCCTTGTACACGTCGCCCTTCTTGACTTTCCCCCGGGGGATCGCCTCCTTCACGCTGACGACGATGATGTCGCCGACGCTGGCATATCTCCGTTTGCTGCCCCCGAGGACCTTGATGCAGCAGAGACGCTTCGCTCCGGAATTGTCCGCGGCGTCCAGCATGGTCTGCATTTGGATCATGGCATTCGCTCTCCGCCCGGTTGGTTAACGAACCTCGGGCCTCTCGATCAGTCGGGAGACTCGCCAGCACTTTTCCTTGCTCAGCGGCCTGGTCTCGACAATTTCCACCGTGTCGCCCATGCGGTATTCGTTCTGTTCGTCGTGGGCCTTGTAGGTGGTCCTGCGCCGCGTGTACTTCTTGTATCTCGGATGAAGAACAAGGCGCTCCACGCGAACAACCACGGTCTTGTCCATGCGGTCGCTCATGACGACCCCGACCTTCGTCTTGCGGATCCCCCGGCCTTCCTTTTCGGTTCCCGTCGCCATCTTATCTCGTCTCCCCTCCCTGCTTTTGCCGGAGGAACGTGATGATCCGTGCCAGTTCTTTCCGCCGGTTCCGGATGAGCATCGTATTGTCCAGCGAGGAAGCCGACCGCTTCATTCTGAGGCGGAAGATCTCATCCCGCATCTCCGCCTCCTTGTGCCGCAACTCCTCTGCGGCGAGGTCCTGGATCTCCTTCTTCTTCATGGACGGCTACGCCTCCCTCGAAAGAAACTTCGTCTTCACGGGGAGCTTGTGTCCGGCGAGCCGGAAGGCCTCCCTTGCGGTCGCCTCGTCCACTCCCTCGATTTCGTAGAGAACCAGCCCCGGACGAACGACGCAGACCCATTCTTCCGGAGCCCCTTTCCCCTTTCCCATACGGGTTTCGGCGGGCTTCTTGGTAACGGGCTTGTCCGGAAAGATCCGGATCCAGATTTTCCCGCCGCGCTTCACGAACCTCGTCATCGCCACGCGGGCGGCCTCGATCTGGCGGGAGGTGATCCATCCGGCGGTCGATGCCTTCACCCCGTAATCCCCGAAGTTGAGGGTGTTTCCTGCCTGGGCAGATCCTCTTCTCCGCCCTTTCTGCATCTTCCGGAATTTCACCCGTTTCGGCGCAAGCATATCCCGGTTCTCCTATTCGCTCTTGGACTCGCGGGTAGAGGACGGCAGAACCTCTCCCTTGTAGATCCACACCTTGACCCCGATCTTGCCGTAGGTGGTGTTCGCCTCGGCGAACCCGTAGTCGATGTCCGCACGCAGGGTATGTAGGGGAACCCTCCCCTCGCGGTACCATTCCGAGCGGGCCATCTCCGCGCCGCCGAGACGTCCGGCCACGTTGATCTTGATCCCCTTGGCACCGAGCTTCATCGAGGAAAGAACGGTCTTCTTCATCGCCCGCCGGAAGGCGATGCGCCGTTCGAGCTGCATGGCGACGTTCTCGGCGGTCAGCTGGGCATCGGTCTCCGGTCGGCGGATCTCATGAATCGTGATCGAGACCTCCTTCTTGGCGAACTTCTGCAGGTCTTTCTTGAGATTCTCGATCTCGGCCCCTTTTTTCCCGATGACGATGCCGGGTCTCGCCGTCTGGATGATGACGTGCACGCGGCTGGATTTGCGTTCGATCTCCACCGCGGACACTCCGGCGTGGATCAGTCGCTTCTTGACATAGGCCCGGATGCGCAGATCCTCCTGAAGATTCGCGGCGTACTCTTTCTCCGAGTACCATCGCGACCGCCAGTTCTTGATGATTCCCAGGCGAAACCCGTAAGGATGTACCTTCTGTCCCAAACGATCCCTCCCTTCGAGTCGGTTCTGTCCCGTTACTTCTCGTCGACCACGATGGTGATATGACTGGTGCGTCTGCGGTAGCGGTGCGCCCGCCCCATGGGCGCAGGCCGAAATCTCTTCAGAGAGGCCCCTCCGTCCACGTGGGCCTTCTTCACGAAGAGGATGGTTGTGTCGATCACGCCGGTCTGGGCAGCGTTCGCAACGGCAGAGTCGAGAACCTTCCGTACCGTTTTCGCGCACGCCTTGTTCGCCAGCTTCAGGACCGTTTGCGCTTCGGAGATGTTTTTCCCCCGGATCAGGTCCACGACGAGACGGGCCTTCCTCGGGGAGACACGCATGAATCTTGCCGTCGCTCTGGCTTCCATCGTCTCGCTCCTCCTCCGGACTACCGTTTCACCTTGGCCTTCCGGTCTCCCGAATGGCCGTGAAAGGTGCGGGTCGGCGAAAACTCCCCGAGCTTGTGGCCCACCATGTTTTCCGTGATGAAAACGGGCATGAACTTCCTTCCGTTGTGGACGGCGAACGTGAAGCCTACCATGTCCGGAGTGATGGTGGAACGCCTGGACCAGGTCTTGATGACCTTCCGGTCCCCCTGCTCTACGGCCCTGCGAAACTTCCGCGCCAGGCTTTCCTCGACATACGGTCCCTTCTTGATCGATCGCGCCACGGATTATACCTCTTTATCCTTTATTTCCTACGCTTTACGATGTACGGATCGGAAGTTTTGTTCCTCCGGGTCTTGTGCCCCTTGGTCGGTTTCCCCCACGGGGTGCAGGGATGCCTCCCCCCGGATGCTTTCCCCTCCCCGCCTCCGAGAGGGTGGTCCACGGGGTTCATCGCGACGCCCCGGACCGTCGGCCTCCGGCCGAGCCAGCGGCTCCGCCCCGCCTTTCCGAGGGACACCTTCTCGTGTTCCAGATTTCCCACCTGCCCCACCGTCGCCATGCAATCGATGAGAACGAGCCTCACTTCCCCCGACCCGAGGCGGAGATGTGCGTATCTCCCCTCCTTTGCGAGGATCTGGACGACGCTTCCCGCCGCCCTTGCCAGCTGCCCCCCCTTGCCGATCTTGAGCTCCACGTTGTGGACCATCGTGCCGACCGGGATTTGGCGAATCGGAAGGGCGTTTCCCGGCTTGATATCCGCGTCGTTTCCGGAGAGAACCGTGTCCCCCACGGAGAGGCCCACCGGACACAGGATGTACCGTTTCTCCCCGTCCGCGTAATGCAGAAGGGCGATGCGGGCCGAACGGTTCGGATCGTATTCGATCGCGGCGACTCGCGCGGGGATGTCCTTCTTGTTCCTCCGGAAGTCGATGATCCGGTATTTTCTCTTGTGGCCGCCGCCACGGTGCCAAATGGTGATTCTCCCCTGATTGTTCCGGCCTGCACGGTTTCCCTTCTTCTCGAGGAGGCTCCGCTCCGGTTTTTTCCGGGTGAGTTCCTCGTTCGTGAGAACCGTCATGGTGCGGACGCCGGGAGAGGTCGGCTTGAATTTTCGTATCCCCATGTCAGCAGCTCCTTGCCTGTTCGCGCACGTTACACACCCTCGAAAAACTCGATCTTGTCGCCCGGNNGTTCATCGTCTTGACGTCGATCACCTTGACACGGAACAGCTTTTCGACTGCCTCCTGGATCTGCTTCTTGTTTGCCCGGGGGTCCACGGCGAACGACACCGCGTTGGACGTCTCCTTGAGCAATGTCGCCTTTTCGGTGATCAGGGGTCGCTTCAGCACGTCCGTGATGTTCATCTCCCCAGCACCTCGTTGATTTTTTCGAATGCGGGCCGCGTGATCACCAGCTGATCGTACGAGAGGATGTCGAGCACGTTGAGGGCAGCGACGGGAAGCGACTTGAAGGACGGGAGATTGCGGATCCCGAGATCCAGGTTCTCCTTGGGCTCCTCCGTCACCAGCAGGGCGTGGGTAAGACCGAGCTTCCCGGCGAGCTTCCGGAACTCCTTCGTGCGCGGACCCGGCAGGTCCAGGTCCTCCACGAGAAGAATCCGGTGATCCCTTGCCCTGGCGCTCAATGCGCACCGGAGTGCGGCTTTCACCGACTTCCGGTTGACTTTCTGTGCGTAGGTGCGGGGATGCGGCCCGAAGACCGTGCCTCCACCGCGGAGCAAGGGGGAGTTCTTGGTTCCCATGCGGGCCCGGCCGGTTCCTTTCTGGCGATACGGTTTTTTCCCGCCGCCGGCGACTTCCTTCCTGGTTTTCGTCGAGGCGGTTCCCGAACGCATGGCGTTCCGCTGGGCAACGACCACCTGGTGAAGCAGGTGCGTTTTCACCTCGGCTCCGAAGACGGAATCCGGGATCTCGAGCGTCTCCTTGACTTGCCGTTCCTTGTCGAAAAGATCCAGGGTAGCCATCTCGCGCTCCTTACTGTCCGTTGCCCTTCTTGATGGCGCGGCGCACGAAAACGAGGCTGTTCTTCGCCCCCGGGACGGCACCCCGCAACAGCAGCAGGTTCTTCTCCGGCTGAATGCCGACAACCCGCAGATTGAGAACCGTGACCCGCTCGTTCCCGTAGTGGCCGCCCATCTTCATGTTCTTGAACACGCGGGAAGGCCAGGAGGATCCTCCGATGGACCCGGGGGCGCGGTGGAACATCGACCCGTGGGACGCTCTTCCGCCCTTGAATCCCCAGCGTTTCACCACTCCGGTGAATCCGCGGCCCTTCGTCTGTCCCGTGACGTCCACGAAATCCCCCTCCCGGAAGATGTCGACACGGATTTCCTGTCCGACATCCAGAGAGGAATCGGAATCGACGCGAAGCTCCCGGAGAGCCCCGAATGCTCCTTTCCCCGCCTTCTGAACATGGCCGAGCATCGGCTTGCTGACGCGATGCGCCTTCCTGGCCCCGAAACCGAGTTGAACCGAATCGTAGCCGTCGCTCTGTTTCTTTTTCCTCTGAACAATGGTGCAGGGGCCCGCCTCGATCACCGTCACGGGAACGACTCTCCCCTGCGTATCGAAGATCTGGGTCATCCCTAATTTCTTCCCTAATATTCCGGTAGTCATGGTTTGCACCTTATCGTCTCAGCCGGGAATTCCCGGTAGGAGAGTTCTTCAGAGCTTGATCTCCACTTCCACTCCTGCCGGGAGGTCGAGCTTCATGAGAGCGTCGATCGTTGCGGCAGGCGGCTCGTGAATATCCAGCACGCGCTTGTGCGTCCGGATTTCGAATTGCTCCCGGCTTTTCTTGTCGACATGGGGGGAGCGGTTCACGGTGAACCTCTCGATCTTCGTGGGCAGGGGGATCGGGCCCGCCACCTTTGCGCCGGTCTGTTTCGCCTTCTCGACAATTTCCCCGGTCGCCTTGTCCAGGAGCTTGTAATCGAAGGCTTTCAAGCGAATGCGGATCTTCTGGTGTTCCATCGCCAAAGGATTACCCCTTTCCCGTTCTCGTTATTCG
>DOTC01000179.1 GCA_003513855.1 Deltaproteobacteria bacterium
GGGCTCTCCTGTACATCGACATCAACGCCCCGGGGGGGAAGCTCATGCCGGTCGCCCTCCCGGATTTCGTCGTGACGTCGGGGGACGCGTCCCTGGCCCGGGGGTTCCCCGAGGCGATCGGCGGGGATCTGGGGATGACCTCGCTGTTCGACGTCATCCCGAGGCAGGCCCATCTCGAGCGGATCGTGCCGGAGCACTTCGGGGGGAGGCTGCTCTCCTTTCCCGACTGGAAGATGATCGGGGCCGAGGCCGTGGTGATCGGGAAGGTGGAGTTCCGGGGGGACCTGATGACGGTGGAGATGCGCCTCTACGACGCCACCCTCGGGAACATGATGGTCGGCAAGAAATACGCGGGTCCCGTGCGCCAATTCCGGAAAATGGCGCACAAGTTCGCCAACGAGGTGCTCTACGCATTCACGGGTGTCCGGGGGATTTTCGACACCGAGATCGCCTTCTCGGCGAGGCCGGAGAAAGGGCGGGGGAAGGAGATCTACATCATCGGGCTCGACGGACGGGAACTGCGGCAGGTGACGGACAACCGGAGTTTCAACCTCTTTCCCCGCTGGTCGCCGGACGCGACGGGACTTGCCTACACCTCCTACCGGACCGGGGTTCCCCAGATCTACCTGCGCAACCTTTCTACCGGGAAGGACCGGCTCTTGCAACAGGTCGGGAACTCGAAGTCCCCGGGATCGTTTTCCCCCTCCGGCGACTTCCTGTACGCCACCCTGAGCGTCAAGGGGAACTCCGATATCTACCGGATGTCGCTGACCGGCTCCGCCGTCCAGAAGGTCGCCGGCGGATGGGGGATCGAGGTCTCCCCATCGGTCTCTCCGGACGGAAAGAGCGTCGCCTTCGTTTCCAACCGGAGCGGTTCGCCCCAGATCTACGTCAAGGAGATCGACTCCTCCGACGAGAAGCGCGTCTCCCAGGCGGGGAATTACTCCACGTCGCCCTCCTGGTCCCCCGCGGGCGACCGGATCGCCTTCACTTCCCTGGCGGAAGGCAGGTACTCGATCTACACGGTCCGCCCCGACGGGTCGGACCAGCGTCTTGCGGTCTCGGGCAGCGGCGACTGCGTCGATCCGTCCTTCTCCCCCGACGGCCGTTACTTGGTTTACACGCTCCGAAAAAATGGCTATTCTGAGTTGAAAATCGGTTCCGTGGATGGACGCTGGCAGAGGGGCCTCTTCAAGGGGCTGCCGGCCGTGGGCTCCCCCTCCTGGTCCCCCCGGCAGTGACCGTTTGCGGCGGGATTCCAGGGAATCATGATCGGCTCTTACGTCTGCCTGAGGAGGACAAGATGAAAAATTTGTTGGCGGGGAAGCGGGTCCTCGTGGCGTTGTCGGTGGTTCTTCTGGCGCTCGCGGCGGGATGCGGAAAGAAGGAAGTGGTGAAATCGACGGACACCGCAGCGGGAGCGGGAATGGCGGCGCCTCCTGCGGGGGGCCCCGGAACGGAGGGGCAGATCGTCTCCGAGACCCTGCCACCCGAGGGGACGCAGACGGCGATGGCCGAAGCGGAGGCGGGCGTCGCGGCGACCATGGAGAAACCGTCCGAGTTCCCCGACATCCATTTCGACTTCGACCAGTCGTTCATCCGGGAGGATGCCAGGCCCACTCTCCGGGAGGTGGCCGACTACCTGAAGGCGAACCCGGCGGCGTCGATTCTCATCGAGGGACACTGCGACGAGCGCGGGACCGCCGAATACAACATCGCGCTGGGCGAGCGGCGCGCCGAAAGCACCAAGGGCTATCTCGTCTCCCTCGGGGTCAAACCCGGCGCGCTTTCCACGGTCAGCTTCGGCGAGGAGAAGCCGGTCGACCCGGGACACGACGAAGCGGCGTGGGAGAAGAACCGCCGGGCCCACTTCGTGCGGAAGTAGGAGTGACGATGAAACCGGGACGCCTTGTCCGGCTGGCGTGTCTTGTCCTTCTGGGAGCGGCGGCGGGCGGCTGCGCCGTGGCCGACCAGGGAGCATTCGTCCGCGTCCAGGAAGACATGGAGAGCCTGAAGGCGGAGGTCGCCGCCATCAAGAAGGCGGAGGCTGCCCCCGCCGCTGCGGGCCAGGGCGAACTGTCCTCCCTCCAGAGGAACATGGCGGACCTCGCGGCGGACAACGACCGGATCAAGGCGGATCTTCTGGCCGTCATGGCACGGACCGACGAGACGAAACTGGAGCTGCAGAAGGAGGTGAGCCGCCTCAACGGGGCCACCCTGGAGCTGGGGGAGGCGATCCAGGAGCTGCGGACGAAGGTCGACCGGCTCGAGGAGAAGGGGGCGAAAGGTCCGGCGGAGAAGCCGCCCGTCGTCGCGCCCCCGAAGGCGTCGCTGGACGAGCTCTCGACGCCCGAGGAGATGTACGACTACGCCCTGGGACTGATCAAGAACGGCGATACGAAAAAGGGGCGGGAGGTCCTGAACGCCTTCGCCGCGAAATACCCCGACCACCGGCTCATGCAGAACGTGTTTTACTGGAAAGGGGAAACCTTCTACGTCGAGAAGGATTACGAAAGCGCCATCCTCTCGTTCCAGGACGTGATCGACAAATACCCCCGGGGGGAGAAATCCCCCGACGCGATGCTCAAGCAGGGTCTTTCCTTCCAGGCGCTGGGAGACAAGAAGAACGCGCGGGTTCTCTACGAGCTTCTCCTGGGCAAGTACCCGAAATCGATGGCCGCCGAGAGGGCGCGCCGGAATCTTGCCGAACTCAAATGACCGGGCCGGCGGCATCCATGGAGGATGGATGATCAAGAACTTCGTGCTGGACACGAACGTCCTGCTGCACGATCCCACCGCAATTTTCAAATTTCGCGACAACCGGATCATCATTCCCATCACCGTCATCGAGGAGCTGGACCGCTTCAAGAAGGATCTGAACATGCTCGGGCGCAACGCGCGGACGGTGTCGAAGTTCATCGACCGGCTTAGGGTGGAGGGAAGCCTGGCGAACTGGGTTTCCCTCGGGAACGGCGGGATGCTCCGCGTGGCGTTCGACGGCGACGGCGCGGCCCTTCTGCCGGCCGAGCTCCAGGGGAACCGGGAGGACAACCAGATCCTTGCCGTGGCGCTGGGGGAGAAGGTGCGGAACGGGAACGCGCCCGTGGTGGTCGTGTCCAAGGACACCAATCTGCGGATCAAGGCGGACGCCCTCGGCCTGCGTGCGGAGGACTTCGAGAGCGACCGCGTGGACATCGAGGAGCTCTACCAGGGCTACCGGGAGGTGCACGTCGAAAAGGCCTGGATCGACGCGTTCTACGCCGCGGGGGAGGGCGATCCCCCGGCGGGCGCGGAGGACCTGCACCCCAACGAATACCTCGTCCTGAAGAACTCCTCCTCCCAGTCCGCCCTCGGGCGGCACGACTCCGTCCGGAGGAAGATCCGCGTTCTCCCCTCGTTCAAGGAGGACGTCTGGGGCGTCCGCCCGCGCAACAAGGAGCAGCACTTCGCTCTCGACATCCTGCTCGACGATTCGGTCAAGCTCGTGACGCTGGCGGGGAAGGCGGGGACGGGGAAGACGCTCCTGGCCATCGCCGCCGGCCTCCGGAAGACGTCGGACGACGAGGCGTACCAGCGGCTGCTCGTCTCCCGCCCGGTATTCCCCATGGGGAAGGACATCGGGTTCCTCCCCGGGGATGTCGAGGAGAAGCTCAAGCCGTGGATGCAGCCGATCTTCGACAACGTCGAGTACCTCTTCGGGTACAGCAGGCGAAAGCGCCAGGGGATGCGCGGCTACCAGGAGCTGATCAATCTGGGGATCCTGGAGATCGAGCCCCTGACCTACATCCGGGGGCGGTCGATCCCGAACCAGTACATCATCATCGACGAGGCCCAGAACCTCTCTCCCCACGAGGTGAAGACGATCCTCACCAGGGCGGGGGAGAACAGCAAGGTCGTGCTCACCGGCGACCCGTACCAGATCGACAACCCCTTCGTCGACTCGGCCAGCAACGGCCTGTCCTGCATCGTCGAGAAGTTCAAGGGGGAGGCGATCGCGGGCCACGTCATGCTGATGAAGGGGGAGCGCTCCCCCCTCGCGGAGCTGGCCGCCAACATCCTCTGACCCGTTACTTTCCCAAGAGGGGACGTTCTTAAACTTTTTAACGACGGGTACTTCCCCAATTGGGGAAGTCCTTGGACTTTTTCATGTCGGAGCAGTCCCCGCTCGATGAGGGAGGGGGCAGGGATCGGCATCGCCTCCTGGGGGCCGCGCTCGTGTGCGCCCGGGGCAACGGAGTGTGGTTCGCGCCCGGAAGGGAGAGACCTTTCGGGAGCGATGCTGTGATAGGTTTAATGTATGCGCGTCCTGGGAATCGAAAGTTCGTGCGACGACACCGCTGCGGCGGTGTACGACGCCTCTGCGGGACTCCTGGCCAACGTCATCTCCTCCCAGGTCCCCGTGCACAGCCTGTACGGCGGCGTCGTCCCCGAGCTTGCCTCGCGGGAGCATATCCGCCACGTTCTTCCCGTGGTCGAGCAGGCGCTGTCCGATGCGGGGTCGGGACGTGACGAGATCGACGGCATCGCGGTCACGGCGGGCCCCGGCCTCATCGGATCGCTCCTCGTGGGCCTGTGCTTCGCCAAGTCGCTGGCGTATTCGTGGGGGAAGCCCCTGTACGGGACCGACCATCTCGAGGCGCACATCTTCTCCATCTTCCTGGAGCAGGAAGTGGAAATTCCTTTCCTCGCCCTCCTCGTCTCCGGCGGGCACACCTCCCTGTTCCGGGTATCGGGGTGGGAGGAGGTCTCCTACCTCGGCGGAACGCTCGACGACGCGGCGGGGGAGGCCTTCGACAAGGTGGCCAAGATGCTCGGCCTCGGCTATCCGGGCG
>DOTC01000180.1 GCA_003513855.1 Deltaproteobacteria bacterium
TTTCCCAGGCCGAGCACGACGAGGATGCCTTCGTCGCCCTGGTGACCGACTCCGCGCGGCTCGCGCGGAAGGTGGACGCCGAACTGGCGACACAGAGGAAGAAGCTCCCCCGGCAGGGGATCCTGGCCGGGTCGCTCTCCCGGGCGGCGGGATTTCTCGTCCGGGGGATCGACGAGGGGATCGACGTGGTCAACCGCCTGGCGCCGGAGCACCTGTCCATCATGCTCGAGGAGCCGTGGGGGGCTCTCGAGCGGATTCGGAACGCCGGGACGGCGTACGTGGGGCACGACAGCCCGGTCGCGATGGGGGACTACCTGGCCGGCGTCAACCACACGCTGCCGACGGGCGGGGCCGCCCGGTTCGCCTCCCCCCTGGGCGTTGCCACCTTCCTCAAGCGGATGAACGTGGTATCATATCAATTCCGGGCACTTGCGGACGATTTTCCTCACGTCGTGCGTCTCGCCGAGAAGGAAGGGCTGTTCGCCCATGCCCAGGCCGTCCGGATACGGACCGAAAAGGGGGCACCATAAGGGACATGCCGAGGGAAGCGCAGGTCGTTCGTGCGACGAAGGAGACCGACGTACGGTTGACGCTCAGGCTGGAAGGGGAGGGGCAGGGGCGCATCTCCACCTCCGTTCCGTTCTTCGACCACATGCTCACCCTGTTCTCGCGTCACGGGTTCTTCGACCTGACCGTCGCGGCGAAAGGCGATACCGACGTCGATTTCCACCACGTCGTGGAGGATGTGGGGATATGCCTCGGGGAGGCGTTCCGGAAGAGCCTCGGGAACCTGGGGGGGATTGCGCGGTACGCCCACGCGAGCATCCCGATGATCGAGGCGCTGGCCCACGTGACGGTCGACGTCTCGGCCCGCCCCCACCTGGTGTTTCACTGCCCCCTGAAGCACGAGAAGGTCGGGGCGTTCGATCTCGAGCTCGTGGAGGAGTTCCTCCGCGCGTTCTCCCAGGCTTCCGGGGTGTGCGTCCACGTCAACGTCCCGTACGGGTCCAACGCGCACCACACCGTGGAGGCGATCTTCAAGGGTCTCGGGAGGGCGATGGCGGAGGCGGTGCGGATCGACCCGCGGGTGAAGGGGGTCCACTCGTCCAAAGGCGTTCTCGGATGACGGACAACGGCGTCATCGGGGTCGTCGACTACGGGATGGGGAACCTGCGCAGCGTGAGCAAGGCGCTGGAGTCCCTCGGGTTCCCGACCGTCGTCAGCGGGAGTCCCGAGGCGCTTTCCCGCTGCGCCGGGATCGTCCTTCCGGGGGTGGGCGCCTTCCGCGACTGCATGAAGAACCTGGGACGGCAGGGGCTTCTCCCGCTCCTTGCCGACGTGTTGGGCGAGAACCGGCCGTTTCTGGGGATCTGCCTCGGGCTGCAGGTGCTCTTCTCCGAGAGCGAGGAGTTCGGCCGGCACGAGGGGATCGGGTTCTTCCCCGGGAAGGTGGTCCGGTTCCCGTCCGGCCTGCGGGAGGCGCCGCCGGGCGGGGAGGCGTGCGCGCTCAAGGTGCCGCACATGGGGTGGAACCGCGTCGACGTCACCATGGACCACCCGGTCTTCCGCGGGATCCCGTCCGGCTCGCACTTCTACTTCGTCCACTCCTACTACGTGGAGCCGGAGGACCCGTCCATCGTCGCCTGCCGGACGTCGTACGGCGTCTCCTTCGCCGCGGCCGTGGGGAAGGGGAACCTGATGGCGGTCCAGTTCCACCCCGAGAAGAGCCAGGGGGCCGGCCTCGCCGTCCTGTCCAACTTCGGCCGGCTCTGCCGCGAGGCGGGGGGTTCCCGGGCCGGGAACCGGGAGGGGGTCTGATGGGGTTCCAGGTGATCCCCGCGATCGACATCCAGGGGGGGAAGGCGGTCCGGCTCCGCCAGGGGCGGCAGGAGGACTCCACGGTCTTCGACGACTCCCCGGTGGAGGTGGCGCGGCGATTCGCGGATGCGGGGGCGGAGAGGATCCACGTGATCGATCTCGACGGGGCGTTTTCCGGCAGGCCGGTGAACGAAGGGATCATCCGCCGCATCGTGAAGGCGGTCCGCTGTCCGGTCCAGGTGGGAGGGGGCGTGCGCAACTTCAAGATCGCCGCGCAGTATCTCGGGGCGGGCGTCTCCCGGGTCATCCTCGGCACCTCGATCGTCCGGAACCTCGAGGAAGTGCTCCGGATCACGAAGGCGTACCCCGGCAAGGTGGCCGCCGGGATCGACGCCAGGGAAGGGTTCGTCGCCATCCGGGGATGGGTCGAGGTCACGGGGATCACCGCCGTCGACCTCGCGCGCCGGATGGAGCAGAGCGGGATCTCCTGCTTCATCTACACGGACATCTCCCGGGACGGCATGATGGCGGGGCCCAACTTCCCGAGCATCCGCGAATTCGCCAGGGGCGTCTCGACGCCCGTCATCGCCTCCGGCGGCGTCAGCACGATGGAGGATCTCGCGACGCTGCGGGAGATGGAAGGCGACGGAGTGTGCGGCGCCGTGGTCGGGCGGGCGATCTACGACGGCTCCCTTTCGCTCGCCGACGCCCTGAAGCGGGAGAGGGGGTGACCCCGCGCGATGCTCGCCAAGCGAATCATACCGTGCCTGGATGTGAAGGACGGCCGCGTGGTCAAGGGCGTCCGGTTCGTCGACCTGCGGGATGCGGGCGACCCGGTGGAGATCGCCCGCCGCTATGACGAGGAGGAGGCCGACGAGCTCGCCTTTCTCGACATCACCGCCTCCCACGAGAGGCGCGACATTCTCATCGACGTGGTGCGCCGGACCGCCGAGCAGGTGTTCATGCCGCTGACGGTCGGCGGGGGCGTCCGGACGCTCGATGACGTCCGGAACCTGCTTTCCGCGGGGGCGGACAAGGTGTCGATCAACACGGCCGCGGTGGCCGATCCCGAGTTCGTGAAGAGGGCCGCGGAGCGGTTCGGGAGCCAGTGCACGATGGTCGCGATCGACGCCCGGTCGGTCCCGGGAAGGCCGGGAGAGTGGGAGGTATACACCCACGGGGGCCGCACCCCGACGGGGATCGACGCCGTGGAGTGGTCGGCCCGGATGGAGGAGTACGGGGCGGGGGAGATCCTGCTCACCAGCATGGACCGCGACGGAACGCGGGACGGCTACGACCTCCTCCTGACGCGGGCCATCGCGGACCGGGTGGGGATCCCGGTGATCGCCTCGGGAGGCGTCGGGACGCTCGAGCACCTGGTCGAGGGGCTCACGGCTGGAGGGGCGGACGCCGCGCTTGCGGCATCCATCTTCCACTACCGGGAGCACACCGTGGCGGAGGCGAAGGACTATCTCGCCAGGAGGGGCGTCCCGGTGCGTCCGTCGTTCCGCCCGGTCGGACGGTCCTCCTTCCCGCCCGGCAGGAACGCTCGGGAGGGAGAGGGCGCCGGGCCGGGGCGGGCCACGGGGGGAGGAGAGCGGTGAAGGCGGACGAGTTCCTCGCCATGGTGAAGTTCGACGAGAGGGGGCTCGTCCCTGTGGTCACGCAGGACGTTTCCGACAACGCGGTGCTGATGGTGGCCTGGGCCAACGCGGAGGCGCTGCGGAGCACCCTGGCGAACGGCAGGGCCTCGTACTGGAGCCGATCCCGGAAATCCCTGTGGGTCAAGGGGGAGACGTCGGGCAACGTCCAGGAAGTGGAGGAGGTGCTCTACGATTGCGACGTGGACACCGTCCTGTACCGGGTGCGNNTTCTGCAAAATCATCCGGAAGGAGGTTCCGACGCAGCCGATCCACGAGGACCATGACCTGATCGCCTTCCCGGACATCAGTCCCATAGCGCCGGTTCACGTGCTGGTGGTGCCCAAGGAGCACATGGTCAACCTGAACGAGGCGGGGGTCAAGGACGTGCCGGTCCTGGGCAGGATGCTTCGGCTCGCCGCCCGGATCGCCAACGAGATGGGCGTGGCGGAGACCGGGTACCGGGTGGTCATCAACAACGGGGACGAAGGCGGGCAGGTCGTCCCCCATCTGCACCTGCACCTGATCGGGGGCAAGGCCCTCGACCAGAAGCTGGGGTGACCCGCGGGGACTCCCTCTCGGGGGTTTCCCTTGACTTGGCGGTAAATAATGGTAAGATTTTGTATTTTAGGAACACGTCTGCGCGGGAAGGGGTGATCGCGATATGCCGGGCGTCCGCGTGAAGGAAGAGGAGCCCTTTGAAAGCGTCCTGAAACGGTTCAAGAAACAGTGCGAGAAAGCCGGAATCCTTTCCGAAATCCGCAAGCGGGAACATTACGAGAAACCGAGCGTCAAGCGGAAGAAGAAGGCCCTTGCGGCCCGAAAGCGCGCCTTGAAGAAGATGAAGAAGATGAGCCAGTGACGGATGGGGCTGAAGGAACAGATCCAGCAGGATATGAAGAAGGCGGCCAAGGAGAAGAACTCCTTGGCCCTTTCTGCTTTGCGGATGGCCCTCGCCGCGGCCCACAACCGGGAGATCGAGGTCCGCGGGGAGATCGGGGACGAGGGGGTCAGGAAAGTGCTGGCCACGATGGTGAAGCAGCGGAAGGAGTCGATCGACCTCTTCCGGCAGGGAGGGAGGATCGACCTCGCCGAACAGGAGGCCGGGGAGATCGCCGTTCTCGAGGCGTACCTGCCGAAGCCGCTTCCGGACGCCGAGATCGAGGCCCTGGCGCGGGAGGCCATCGCGGCGGCCGGGGCGAAACTCCCCGCGGACATGGGTCGCGTCATGAAGGAGCTGATGCCGAAGGTGGCGGGACGCGCCGACGGCA
>DOTC01000020.1 GCA_003513855.1 Deltaproteobacteria bacterium
GCCTGTGCTGCGGCATGCCGTTCGGGAGCAAGGGGTTCTTCGAGGAGGCCGAGCGGAAGCGCAGGGAACTCGAAACGGCCCTTTTGGCGTGCAGCCGGGACGGGGAATACCCGGTGCTCTTCGATACGAGCCCGTGCCTCTACACGATGAAGCAGAAGCCGGACCCGCGTCTCCGGTTCTACGAGCCGGTGGAGTTCATCCACGCGTTCCTCCTGGATGCCCTCGAGTTTACCAAGATCCCGGAGACGATCGCGGTGCACATCACGTGCAGTTCGGTCAAACTGGGGCTCCGGGAGAAGTTCCTCGCGGTGGCGGGCGCGTGTGCGGAGACGGTGGTGGTCCCCGATCATGTGGGATGCTGCGGGGTCGCCGGCGACCGCGTCTTCTTCTTCCCGGAACTCAACGAATCGGCGCTTTCCGCGCTCCGGGACGGCTTGCCCGCCGGATGCCGATCCGGATATTCCAGCAGCCGCACCTGCGAGATCGGGCTTTCCCTGCAGAGCGGTCTGCCGTACCAGTCGATCGCCTACCTGGTCGACCGGTGCGCGGCGAGGAAGAAATAGGCGTCATGCGGCACCGGGAACCACGCACGGATAGGTTGCCGTATTTATGAAGCGGAGCACTTAGGGCCGGGGAGATCGATATGCGCGTCCAACTGTTCGGCACCTGTCTCGTGGATTCCTTCTTCCCGGAAGTGGGGGAATCCATGCTCAAGCTTTTCCGGAGGTTCGGCGTTACCGCCGTCTTCCCCAAGGGACAGACCTGCTGCGGGCAGCCGGCGTTCAACGCGGGGTACGCAGACGATGCCCGGGCGGTCGCCTCGCACTTCCTGTCGGTCTTTGACGGCGACGCACCGATCGTCACGCCATCCGGTTCCTGCGCGGCCATGGTCAAGCACCGCTACCCGGACCTGTTCCGTACCGATCCGGTCATGCATGCGAAGGCCGAACGGACGGCGGGACGGATCTTCGAGCTGAGCCAGTTCCTCGTCCGGTTCTTGCGCGCTCACGAGTCGGGACTCGCAGGCCAGGGGACCGTTACCTACCATTCCTCTTGTCACCTTGCCCGGGATCTCGGCGTCCGCGACGAGCCGCTGATCCTGTTGCAGTCGATGAATGGGGTTCGGTTCATTCCGATGCCCGACGCATCCCGGTGCTGCGGGTTCGGCGGGACGTTCATGGCGAAGCTTCCCGAGATCTCCTGCGCCCTGGCGGACGAGAAGGCGGATTCCATCCTGGCGACCGGGGCGGACACGGTGACCGGCTGCGACGCCGGGTGCCTGATGAACATAGGGGACGCGATGAAAAAGCGGGCGAACCCCGTGCAGGTAAGACACATCGCACAGGTCCTCGCGGAAGAGTTATGAGCGACGTCCAGACGAGCCTTGCCTTTCGCGCGAATGCGACGAGGGCCATCCATGACGCTTCCTTGCGTTCCGCGATGCGACAGGCCGCCGATACCTTCGGCACCAAGCGGGCCGACGCCTTCGCGTCCGTCGCCGACCTGGAGGCGCTTCGCGACAAGGCCTCCGCGCTCCGGTTGCAGGTCCTGGACCGACTGCGGGAATACGAAGAGATGTTTGCGTCCCGGGCGACGAAGGCCGGCGCGACGGTACACCGGGCAAAGGATGCGGCCGCCGCCCGGGAAATCATCGCCCGGATCCTTTCGGACCGGGGCGCAAAAACCGTGGTCAAGAGCAAGTCGATGGTCTCCGAGGAGATCCACCTCAACGCCCACCTGGAAAAGGAGGGGCTGGAGGTGCTGGAGACGGATCTCGGGGAATACATCATCCAGCTCGTGGGCGAGACCCCCTCCCACATCATCGTCCCGGCGATCCACAAGAACCGCCGGCAGGTGGGGAGGCTCTTCGCCGAGAAGCTCGGGGTCGAATATACCGAAGACCCGCAGGTGCTGACGAAGATCGCCCGGAGGGCCATCCGGGAAAAGTTCCTGAACGCGGATGCCGGCCTGTCGGGGGCCAACTTCGCCGCCGCGGCGTCGGGGAGCCTCGTCCTGTTCACCAACGAGGGGAACGGCCGGATGGTGACGACGGTCCCGCCGTTGCACATCGCGATCCTGTCCCTCGAGAAGATGATTCCTTCCCTTGCCGACCTGCCGACGTTCATCCGCCTGCTCCCGCGGTCGGCGACGGGGCAGTCGATCACCAGTTACGTCTCGGTGATCACCGGGACGAGGAAGCCCGGGGAGGCGACGGGGGCGAAGGAGCTCCACATCGTCCTGCTCGACAACGGGCGGGCGGAGATCCTCTCCGGAGAATGCCGGGAGATCCTCAAGTGCATCCGCTGCGGCGCCTGCATGAACGTCTGCCCCGTCTACCGGACGGTGGGGGGACACTCGTACGGATGGACGTACCCGGGACCCATGGGGATCGTCCTCACGACGCTGTTGACCGGGATGGCCAAATCCCACCCCCTCGTGGACGCATCCACGCTT
The DNA here is from genome assembly GCA_003513855.1 of Deltaproteobacteria bacterium. Lineage (GTDB taxonomy): Bacteria > Desulfobacterota > Deferrimicrobia > Deferrimicrobiales > Deferrimicrobiaceae > CSP1-8. Next base: position 2,455 of record DOTC01000020.1, read on the forward strand.
TGCGGGGCGTGCGTCGAGGTGTGCCCCGTCCGGATTCCCCTGGTGGACCTTTTCCTCACGTTGCGGGAGCGCAGGGTGCGGGAAGGATTCTCCAAGCCGATGGAGAAACGGGGAATGCGCGTTTTCGGGAAGGTCGCGGCATCCCCGGGGCTGTTCTCGGCAGGGCAGTTCCT
>DOTC01000008.1:0-1067 GCA_003513855.1 Deltaproteobacteria bacterium
GACGGCTCGTCGAGGATGTAGAGGACCCCCATCAGCTGCGATCCGATCTGGGTCGCCAGCCGGATCCGTTGTCCCTCCCCGCCGGAGAGGGTGGAGGAGGCCCGGTCGAGGGAGAGGTAGTCGAGCCCCACGTTCGCGAGGAACAGCAGGCGCGACCGGATCTCCTTCAGGATCCGCGCCGCGATCTGTTCCTCCCGTTCGGAAAGGGACAGGCCCCCGAAGAACGAAAAGGAGTCGCCGATGGAGCGCCGGGTGAGCGCATGGATCGCCTGCCCGCCCACCGTGACGCACAGCGCCTCCTTCTTGAGCCTCGCCCCCCCGCAGACGCGGCACGGCCGGTTGTTCATGTACCGGGCGAGCTCCTCGCGCACGCCTTCCGAGTCCGTCTCCCGGAACCGCCGCTCCAGGTTCCCGATCACCCCCTCGAACGGCTTGGAGAAGGAGTAGCGCCGTTCCCCCTCCTCCAGGAAAAAGCGGATCGTCTCGCTCCCCGACCCGGAAAGCAGCACCTCCTGGACCCGGGCCGGGAGCCTGCCGAACGGCTCCGTCAGGGAGAACCCGTAATGGGCCGACAGCGCCTCGAGCATCTGGAAGTAGAAGACGGTCGACCGCCTGCTCCAGGGGGCGATTCCCCCCTCCCGGATGCTCCTGTCCCGGTCGGGGACGATCAGGTCGGGGTCGAAGTAGATCGTCGTCCCCAGGCCGTCGCACTCCGGGCAGGCGCCGTGGGGGCTGTTGAAGGAGAAGAGCCGCGGCGTGACCTCGGGGAGGCTCACGTTGCAGTCGGGGCAGGCGAACTTCTCGCTGTAGATGGCGCCTTTCCCCTTCCCGGCGACGATGCGGACCAGCCCGTCGGAAAGGGAGAGGGAGAGCGCCACGGAGTCGGACAGTCTCCCGCGCGCCCCCTCGGAGACGCGCACCCGGTCGACCACCACGTCGATGTCGTGCTTCCTCTTCTTGTCGAGAACGATCTCGTCGTCCAGGTCCCTGTCCTCGCCGTCCACGACGACCCGGGAAAAACCTTCCCGGGCGAGCCTTGCGAGCTCCTTCCGGTACTCCCCCTTGCG
>DOTC01000008.1:1128-6190 GCA_003513855.1 Deltaproteobacteria bacterium
GTGTCGAAGGCCAGCGACGACTTCCCCGACCCCGAGACCCCGGTGATCACGACGAGCCGGTCCCGGGGGATCTCGACGTCGATGTTCTTCAGGTTGTGCTCCCGTGCGCCGCGCACGAGGATCCGGTCGAGCGCCATGGCGGCTACCTGCGCGCGGCCATGCCCGCGGCCATGCGGATGGCGGCAAGGAGGCTCCCGGGGCTGGCCGCTCCCTTCCCCGCGATGTCGTAGGCGNNGCGGCAGGCGGCAACCGCGGGTGCGATCATCCTCTCCTCCTCGTCCCCGAACATCCCCCCCTCGCCCGCATGCGGGTTGACCCCCGCCACCGCGATCCGGGGAGCATCCGTTCCCATGTACGTCCGGAAGAAGGCGTTCGTGATCCGGACCGTACGTTCGATGAGCGGGGGGGACAGAAGTTCCAGGGCCTTGCGCAAGGCGACGTGGATGGTGACCAGCGCGACCCGGAGGCGATCCCCGGCGAGCATCATCACGACGTCCGCGCCCCCGCACAGATCCGCGAGGAACTCGGTGTGCCCGGGAAAGGGGACGCCGGCGATCCGGAGTCCCTCCTTCGCGATCGGGCAGGTGACCACCGCGTCGATGCGGCCCGCGAGCGCGTCCCGGGCCGCCTCCCGGATGTAGTCCGCCATCGCGCGGGACCCCGGCTCCGAGATCCTGCCGAACGGCGCGTCGCCGGGGGAGAGGGCGGAGAGGGGACGGACGGCGATCCGGGCCGGTCCCGGCTCCACCCCGTCCCCTGCCTCGATCGTTGTTTCCAGGACGGCCGCCGCCCGGTGAAGGATCCCCGCGTCCCCGTACACCACGGGCCGGCAGACGGAAAAGACCTCCGGGGAAAGGTGCGCGAGGACGACGAGCTCCGGCCCGATCCCCCCCGGGTCCCCCATCGTGATGCCGATCACAGGCCGCTTCGCCTTCCCCAACGCCGTCCCTCTACTTCCCCAGGTTCCGGAGGATCCTTTCGATCTGCGGATGGTGCTGCCTCTCGTGCTCCCGGATGATCCGGTGAGGCCACTCGTAGAGGTTCATGCTCCCGAAGAAGGGGTGGGGAAACTCCGCGCTCCGGGGATCCGCGCCGGCCAGCATCCCGAGGGAGTCCCGCGTCGCTTCCCGGGTCTGCGCGGCGAGTCGGAGGATCTCCTCCTTCCCGAGGGAACCCTTGGGGTGCGCCACCTCGGGCGCCTCCGTCATCCGTTCCCCGTGCCGGCCTGTCTCCCGGATTGCGAGGACCGTGTCGTCGGCCGGATAGGGGGGAAGCTTCCCCGTGTTTTCCTTCAGCATCTTCCGGATGACCTTGCTCGTCCCCGTCTCGGCCAGAATGAGGTGCTCGAGGATCCCGGCGATCGACCACTCCCCTTCCTCCCCATGGACAAATTCCGCATCGGAAAGGCCGGCGACCATCCCCAGGGTAATTCTCCGGTTCTCCTCCATCCCCTCCCAAAGCGCCAGCAGTTTTCGCGGAAGCACTCCCCCTCCTTTGCGGATCCTTTACAGCTGAATGTCGACCGTTGCGGCCTTCTTGAGTTCCACCAGGATGTCGGCGAACGCCTGCTCGCTGCGCCGGTCCGTCAGTTCCTCCTTCAGCGGACTCTTCACGGAGGAAAAATCCGGGAGCTTCCCCCCGCGGCGATCCAGCACCTTGACCAGATGGACCCCATCCTTGACGAAGATGGGGGCGGAGGTTTCCCCCGTCTTCAGGCGATGGACCTCCTTTCCGATTTCCGGGACCAGGTCCTCCTCCTTGACGAAATCGGACGAGATCACTTCGGCCCCGGGCACGACGGGAGAGAGCATCCCGAACGCCTCCTCGAGGGTCATCCCGGACCGGATGGAATCCGACGCCCGCTGTGCGGCAATGCGGATGCGGACGCCGTTGTCGGTTCCCGCTTCCCCGGCCGGGAACGGGAGGACGAGGACTGCGAGCCGGACCTCGGCGCCGACCAGGAATCTCTCCTCGTTCTCCCGGAAATACGACCGCACCTCCTCCTCCGTGACGGTCACCTCTTTCAGCTTCTTCGCCCGGACGACGGCACCACGCTCGAGTTGCCACCGGATCCGCCTCCGGTAGCCCTCCAGGCTCAGGCCTTCCTGTTCGAGCAGCGCCTGGAAATCGGCCTCCGACAGGTTGCTGGTCTTCCTCACCGACTCCACGGCCCGGTCCACTTCTTTCTCGCCGACAGACTCGCCGATCCTCTTGAGCTCCTGGCGGACGAGGACGGTCTCGATCAGCTTCTCGAGACCCGTCAGGATCCTCCCCCTGTCCTTCTCTTCCCGAAGGTAGATGTCGGCGTCCCCCTCCGGGATTCCCAGGGTTTCCGCGACGGATTCCCGGTACTCGGAGAAGGTGATCGGCTCATTGTTCACCACCGCGACGACGCCGTCGACGATCCTTGCGCCCGCCGTCGATCCCGCCGTGACGAGCAGCACCGGGAGGACCAGCGCCGCAAAGAACTTTCCGGGGCTCACTTTCCCTCTCCCGTCAGCCCTGCGACGATCTCCTCCTGGACCTTGACCTGCGCCTTGCCGACCTCCGCATCGAGCCATTTCCGGAACGCCTCTTCCCTGCGCCGGCCGAGCAGCTCCCTGCGGATCTCCGGCGCCTTCTCCGCGTAGGAATACGGGCCGCGAGGCGCTTTCCCCACCACGAGGAAGAGGCAGAACGCGCGGTCCCGCCTGATGACGCGGCTCACCCCGCCCGCCGGCAGGGCGAACAGTTCCCCGGCAACCTCCTCCGGCAGCTCCTCGCGGCCGAGAAACCCGAGGTCGATCGTAAGCGGTGCGCTCTCCGCAGAGGAAAACCGCTTCACGACTTCGTCCGGGGAAGCCCCCTCGGCCAGTTCCCCCCGCGCCATGGCGGCCGTCTCCGGAGCATCGAAGAGGAACTGGCGGACCCGGATCCGCTCCGGCCGCGTGGACTTCCCGAACGTTTCCCGGTACACCTTCTCCACCTCCGCCTCCGTCACCGCGGCGAGCGGTCGGGCGATCTCCTCGGCGGATTTCCGGTAGAGGATCGATTGCCGAAGGCCCTCCCGCCACTGCTCCGCGTCCACCCCCCCCTGGAGGAGCGCCTTTTCCAGTCCCCCCGGGGGGAAGTCGGTGCGGTACCGACGGATCTCCTCGTCGACCTCGGCCCGTCCCGCCGAAACACCCAGCCGTTCCCCTTCCCTCAAGACCACGGCCCGTTCGACCAGCTGCCGAAGGGCGCGGGACACCTCCGTCCGGGTGCCGCTGGTGGCCGGAGCGGAAGGGGTGACCCCCCGGATTCGGGCGATCTCCGTTTTCAGATCTTTGAGCGTGATCCCGGCACCGTCGACGGTCGCGACGACGATATCGGAGTCGTCAGGGGGATCCGGGGTCCTCGCGCAGGAAACAAGACATGCCGTCGCGATCCAGGCGGCCATCATCATGCGACTCGCGCGAATCCCGGGGTGCATCATGCGGCTAGAGGCGTTCAACGGCCCCCTTGGGGGTTACTCCCTCCGCCCGCCGGGGCCTCCCCCCCCTCCGTTGACGGAACGGGGGGCCTCCCTTCGCTCGCGGGGGCTGCCTGCAGGGTGATCTTTGCCTGTTTTTTAAGCCCGTTCACAAGGTTATCGAAAGCCTCCCGCTGTGCTTCTTCTCGCAGGCCTTCGGCGATCTTCGCTTTCACCTCCTCGAAGGACGGCAGGCCGGCGGGCCGCTTCTCCAGAACCTGGAGCACGTGATAGCCATAGATCGTCTTGACGGGGCCCGCGATCGATCTCTCCGGCGCGCCGAACGCGGCTTTTTCGAATTCCTTGTCGTATGCTCCCCGCTCGATCAGTCCGAGGTCCGCAGTCGTCCCGCCGGCAGCCTCGGCTTCTTTCATCAAGGTATCGAACGGCTCCCCTTTTTTCGCTCTACGCGCCGTCTTCTGCGCCTGGTCCTCGTCCTTGAACAGGATGTGGCGCACCCGGACACGCTCGCCCTCCTCCAAGCTTGCCTTGTTCTCCTCGTAATACTTCCGGATCGCCTCGTCGGACAGCCCCTGCGCATTCTCCGAAACCTCCCGGAGAAGGGCTTCCAAAAGAATCGCCTTCCGCGCCTGGTCGAGACGGGCGCGCACCTCGTCCCGCCGGTCGAACCCGCGGCGCAGCGCCTCCCGCAACAGAAGGTCGCGGGTGATCAGGCTTTCCAGAAATTGCATCCTCCCCTCCGGGGTATCCACGATCGGGCGGATGTACGGCGGGAGGTTCTCCGCCTCCCGCTGGAAGATCGATTCGGTGATCCGGTCGCCGTCCACCACCGCGAGAACGGCGTCCTGCTCCTTCTTCTCCCCGCTCCCGCAGGCGAAAAGGAACGGGACCGTCACGGCCACGAGAATAGAGACCCAGACAATCTTTCGCATCCGGCGATTCTCCTTCCGGCATGATCGACCGGTCTTGACCCGGGAAAACTATATGCTACCGCCCGCGGATAACCGGTTCAACAGGTTTTTGGCCGCCGCGAGCACGTCGGGGGGGGAGTCGCCGGGCAGGCGCATCGAGAGCATCTCCCCGCGCGCGAAGGAGAACGTGCGCCTCTCCTTCGTCACCAGCCGCACGAGGACGGAGCGGTCGATCCCCGAACGCCCGGAAAGGGCGAGGAAGAGCGCTCCGTTCCCACGCTTCATCTCCTTGACCCCCGCCTCCCGCATCTGCGCCCGCAGACGCGTCAGATCACACAGCGCCTCCGCGGGAGCGGGGAGACGCCCGAAGCGGTCCAGGAGCTCCATCTCGAGCTCGTCGGCTTCCGGAACGGAGCGCGAAGTGGCGAGCTTCCGGTAGAAGTCCAGCCTCGTCCCCGCCTCCGGGATGAAGTCGTCCGGGAGGAACGCCGGGATCCGGAGGTCGAGCTCGGGCTCCTCGTCCTCCCGGGGTTCCCGTCCGGAGATCTCCGCCACCGCCTCGGACAGCAGCTGCGTGTACAGCTCGTATCCGACCTGGTGGATGTGGCCGGACTGATCCTTCCCGAGCAGGTTCCCCCCGCCGCGGATCTCCAGATCGTGAGAGGCGATCCGGAATCCCGAACCAAGCTCCGTGAGCTCG
>DOTC01000207.1 GCA_003513855.1 Deltaproteobacteria bacterium
GTCTCCCAGATCCAGCCGGAGTAGCCGTACCCTCCCACGGCCTTCACGACGAAAGCTCCTCTCCACGATTCCGCACGCGTCTGGTTGAGGGCGACCGTCCCGAACTTCCCGAACGTGTAGGCGGGGACCGGGTGGCAGTACGACCCGCCCGCGAGTTCCTCTGCCGTTTCCACCGCCTCTCTCCCCCCGAAAACGGCGGCCCGAAGCCCGTACTTGTGGTCCTTCGCGCGCCGGAGCACTTCCTCCTTCGTGTCGAACGGCGAGGTGAACGCCACGGGGCCGAAGACCTCCTCCCGCATCCCGAGCATGTCGTCCGTGGCGTCCCGCACGATCGTGGGGTGGATCGTATTCCCCTCGATCCTCCCTCCGAGGACGATCTTTGCCCCTCCCGCCAAGGCATCCGCGAGCTGCGCCCGGATCCGGCTGACGGCAAGGGCGCTTGCGACCGGGGAGACGTCGGTCCGCTCGTCCTCCGGCATCCCGACGATCAGTCTCGCGGCCCTCTCCTCGAACCGGTCGAGAAACTCCGTGTAGACCGACCGGTGGACGAAGATCCGCTTCGGGGCCGTGCACGTCTGCCCCGAGTACATGAACTTCGCCGTCATGAGGTCCGAGAGGGCGAGGTCGAGGTCCGCGTCGGGGAAGACGATGAAGGGATCCTGCCCCGGCCCCTCGAAGACGAGCTTCTTCCCGCTCCGCCGGAACGCCTCCTCGTACGGAAGGACGGTTTCGTCGAACCCGAAGATGATGACGGCGGACGTGGAGGGATCCTTCAGCGAGCTCTCCACGAAGCTCTTCCCGCTCCCGCGGTAGAAGCGGATGTCGTCCCCGAAGATCGGGCGGTAGAGCGATTCCGTGAGGTCGCAGATCCCGGTCCCCTTCGAGGAGAACTTCACGTCCACCCGGTTCCCCACCATGTAGATCGAGGTGATGGCCGTGTTGAGCCANNTTCCGGAACCGCTCGTCGTAGGACATCCGCATCCGTGCCGGTCCTCCCTGCCTGGTCAGCCTTTCTCCATCATGCCACCCGGGCGGATTGCCGGTAAAGGCCGGGAAGGGTACATTGGATCCGGTCGAACGTTCCCGGGAGGGTATCCCATGCGCGCGGTGATCCAGCGGGTGAGCAGGGCGTCGGTGTCGTCGGGAGGGAAACCCTTGGGCGCGATCGGGCATGGGCTGCTGGTGCTCGTCGGCTTCGGTCGGGGCGACGACAGCGCGGCCGTCGCCTGGATGGCGGAGAAGATCGTGAAGCTGCGGATCTTCGAGGACGAGGCGGGGAAGATGAACCGTTCGGTCGCCGACGTCGGAGGAGGAGTCCTCGTTGTTCCCCAATTCACCCTGTACGGGGACGCGCAGAAGGGGAACCGCCCGGGCTTCGACGCGGCGGCCCGGCCCGAACGGTCGGAACCGCTCTTCCGGAAGCTGGTCGCATATCTTGCGGAACGGACTTCCCTTTCCGTGGCCTCCGGGGCCTTCGGGGCGCAGATGGAGGTGGAACTGGTGAACGACGGGCCGGTGACGATCCTGCTCGAACGGGAGGCGACGTAGGGGTTCTCTTTCCGCAGGATGGCCGGATCGCCTGTCCGGGAGGGTGTCGTCAAGAAAGGCGTGTGTCCGGCGTCTTCCGGGGAAAGGGATTATCTGCCGGCCAGGTACCGGTTCGCGCCTGCCGCCGCCTTCCTCCCGAAGTCGATGGCGCGCACGACGAGGGACGCCCCCACCATGCTGTCCCCTGCCGCGAAGACGCCCGGAGCTGTGGTCATCAGGTCGGAATCGACCGCCAGGTTCCCGCGGGGGTCCAGGGCAAGGTCCAGGTCGCGGACCAGAGGGCCGTGTTCCACGTGGACGAATCCCATGGCGAGCAGCACCAGGTCCGCCTGCAGCGTGAATTCCGATCCCGGGATCTCCCGGAAGGTGCTCCGGCCGTTCCTGTCCGGCTCCGACCAGTCGAGCAGGACGCATCGCAGTCTCTCGACGCCGTCCGGGCCCCCGAGGAACTCCTTCGTCGACACGCTCCAGAGACGTGTGCACCCCTCCTGGTGGGAGGAGGAGGTGCGCATGATGACCGGCCAGGTCGGCCAGGGGTTGTAGAGGGAGCGCTCCTCGGGGGGTTCGGGCAGCAGTTCGAACTGGTGGATCTCCCGGGCTCCCTGCCGCCGGCTTGTTCCCACGCAGTCGGATCCGGTGTCGCCGCCCCCGATCACCACGACGCGCTTCCCCGCGGCCGTGATCCGCTCCTGCTCCGGCACCTCCTCGCCGCAGTTCATCATGTTCTGCTGCGTGAGGAAGTCCATCGCGTAGTGGATCCCGGGCAGTTCGCGCCCCGGGACCGGGAGGTCCCGCGGAACCGTGGCGCCGGCCGCGATGACGAGGGCGTCGAACGTTCGCCTCAGGTACCGGACGGAGATGTCGGTGCCGGCGTTCACGCTGGTCTCGAAGACGACACCCTCCGCGCGCATCTGCTCGAGGCGCCGGTCGATCACCCATTTCTCGAGCTTGAAGTCCGGGATGCCGTAGCGGAGGAGCCCCCCGACCAGGCCCGCCTTTTCGAAGACCACCACCTCGTGCCCCTTGCGCGCCAGCTGCTGCGCGGCGGCAAGCCCCGCGGGTCCCGAGCCGATGATTCCCACTTTCTTGCCCGTCTTCCGGGGGGCGGGCTCCGGTCGGATCCATCCTTCCCGCCACCCCATCTCCACGATCTGCAGCTCGATGTGCCGGATCGTGACGGGGGGCTGGTTGATCGCAAGCGTGCAGGCCGCCTCGCACGGGGCGGGGCAGATCCTCCCGGTGATTTCCGGCAGGTTGCACGTGGCGTGCAGGAGGGTCAGCGCCTTGCGCCACTGCTTCCGGTACACCATGTCGTTCCAGTCGGGGATCCGGTTCACCACCGGGCAGCCGAAGGAGTGGCAGTAGGGGATGCCGCAGTCCATGCAGCGTGCCGCCTGGATCTCCAGGCGGTCCGTCGGCAGGAACTGCTCGACTTCCTGGTAGTCGTGGACCCGTTCCTCCACCGGACGGTACGGAGGAGGTTCCTGAGGGTACAGCAGGAACCCGGTCGGCTTAACCACGGTACACCTCCTCCGTCGCCGAGACCGTCTCGTCGTCGCTGTATTCCTCGAGGTGCATCCGCTCGAGCACTTTCCGGTACTCCACCGGCATGATTTTCACGAACAGGGGCAGGCGCGATTCCCAGTTCTCGAGGATCATCTGGGCCCGCGAGCTTCCGGTGAACCGGAAGTGGTTCTCGATCATGCTGCGCAGCTGCTTCTCGTCCTCCGCGTTCCAGACGGTTTCCACGTCCACCATGTCGAGGTTGCAGCGCGTGTCGAACAGCTCGGACTCGTCGTAGACGTAGGCGACCCCGCCGCTCATCCCCGCCGCGAAGTTGTTCCCGGTGGCCCCCAGGACCACGACGACGCCCCCGGTCATGTATTCGCAGCCGTGGTCGCCGACGCCCTCCACCACCGTCTTCGCCCCGCTGTTGCGCACGGCGAACCGCTCGCCGGCGGTGCCGTACAGGTAGAGCTCGCCGCCGGTAGCCCCGTAGAGTACGACGTTGCCGGCGATCACGTTCCGGTGGGGCAGGAACCCCGCCTCCGGCGGAGGGACGACGACGATCCTGCCCCCGGACATTCCTTTTGCGAGGTAGTCGTTGGTGTCGCCGACGACCCGGAGGGTGATCCCCGGGGCGAGGAACGCTCCGAGGCTCTGCCCCGCGGATCCGCGGAAGGAGATGCGAATCGTGTCGTCGGGCAGTCCCCGGGAGCCGAACCGGCGGACGACCTCTCCGCTCAGCATGGCGCCTGCCGTCCTGTGGACATTCCGGATCGGCATCTCGATGTCGACGGGCTGCCCTTTTTCCAGAGCCGGCATGGCTTCCCGGATCAGCTCGTTGTCCAGGGACTTGTCGAGCTCGTGCTCCTGGCTCCGGACGCAGCGCCGGGGGGTGTCCTCCCCCATTCCCGCAGGGAGCAGGATCGCGCTGAAGTCGAGCCCCCTCGCTTTCCAGTGTTCGACCGCCGGCAGGACCTCCAGCCGGTCCACCCGCCCGACCATCTCGTCCACCGTGCGAAAACCCAGTTCGGCCATGTACTCGCGAAGCTCCTGCGCGAGGAAGCGGAAGAACCGCTCCACGTACTCGGGCTTCCCCGTGAAGCGGGCACGCAGGACCGGGTCCTGCGTGGCGACCCCCACCGGACAGGTGTTGAGATGGCACTTCCGCATCAGCACGCAGCCGAGCGTAACGAGCACCGTGGTCCCGAACCCGAACTCCTCCCCCCCCATCAGGGCGGCGACGGCCAGGTCGCGTCCGGTTTTGAGCTGTCCGTCGGTCTGCACGCGGATCCGGTCGCGCAGCCGGTTGAAGATGAGGGCCTGCTGCGTCTCGGCGAGGCCAAGCTCCCAGGGAAGCCCGGCGTGCTTGATGGAGGTGAGCGGGGACGCCCCCGTCCCCCCGTCGTGCCCCGAGATCAGCACCAGGTCCGACTTCGCCTTGGCGACTCCCGCCGCCACCGTCCCCACCCCGACCTCGGAGACGAGCTTGACGGAGACGTTGGCCTGCGGGTTCACGCATTTCAGGTCGTAGATCAGCTGGGCGAGGTCCTCGATCGANNCCCGAGGCGACCTGCTTGATCCGGGAGCGCAGGCTGTCGCCGTTGGGGAGCGGGATGTAGCGGGCGGGATCCTCGCCTCCCTCTCCGCAGTTGCTGCGGCCGCGGAGACGGTTCATCGCCAGCGCGATCGTCTCGTGCACCTCCTGGCTGATCGACCCGTAGGACATCGCCGCCGTGGTGAACCGCCGGGTGATCTTCTCCACCGGTTCGACCTCGTCGATCGGGACCGGATCCCCTGTTCGGAACCGGAAGAGACTGCGCAGCGTCGCGCGTTCCTGCGACTGGTCGTCGATCAGCTGCGTGTACTCCCGGAACACCCGGTAGTCGTCCGCGCGGACCGCCTGCTGGAGCTTGTAGATCGCCTCCGGATTCCACAGGTGCTTCTCCCCGCCGACCCGCACCTGGTAGAGCCCGCCGGGGTCCAGCAGCCGGTGTTCGTCCGTGTCCTCCTCGTACGCCTGGCGATGCCTTGCCTGGGTCTCGGCGGCGATCTCGCCGAGCCCGATCCCCCCGAGCCGGGAGGCCGTGCCGCAGAAATACTTGTCCACGAGCTTTCGCCCGAGGCCGACGGCCTCGAAGATCTGCGCTCCGACGTAGCTTCGCAGCGTCGAGATCCCCATCTTGCTCATCGTCTTGAGCAGCCCCTTCTTGATGGCCGTGATGTAGGCGTCGATGGCATCGGCCGGGAGGAGCGGTTTCTCCAGCAGCTCGTTTTCGGTCAGCTGGCGCACCGTGGAAAATGCGATGTGGGGGCAGATCCCGTTGGCGCCGTATCCGAGGAGGAGCGCGTAGTGCATGACCTCCCGGGCCTCCCCCGTTTCGATGACGATCGCGGCCTGCGTGCGAAGGCCTCTTCGGATCAGGTGGTGATGAAGGCCCGAGACGGCGAGCAGGGAAGGGATCGGGGCGCGATCCGGGTCCATGTTCCGGTCGGTCAGGATCAGGAAGGTCGCTCCCTCCCGGATATATTTTTCGGCCAGCACGAAGACGGAGGTCAGGGCCGAGGCAAGGGTTTTCCCGTCGCCGCCCGCGGAAAACAGGATGTCGATGTCGCGCGAGACGATCTCCGGGTGGGAGGCGTTGCGCAGCCGCGCCATGTCCTCCGGTGTGAGGATGGGGTGGGGGAGCTTGAGCATCCGGCAATGCTCCGGCGTCTCGTCCAGAAGGTTCTTCTCCCGCCCGACGAAGCACCGGAGCGACATCACCAGCTCCTCCCGGAGCGGATCGATCGGGGGGTTGGTGACCTGCGCGAACAGCTGC
>DOTC01000198.1 GCA_003513855.1 Deltaproteobacteria bacterium
CTCGACGCCATCCGGATCTCCCTGGAAGAGAACCGGGACGGCCGACGGATGCTGATGAACGAGGGGCCGCTTCCCCTCGACGGGCTCAAGGAGGTCGTCCCGCCGGTGGAGAAGGCGGAAAAAGGCGCCACGCTCTCCCCCGCGGAACTGCTCCCCGTCGGGCAGACGGCGAGGACCGGGGAGCGCACCCGCCGGTTCTTCGAGGACCGGCGCGGGAAGTATCCCCGCCTCGCGCACCATGCCAGGGGGCTTCCCCCCTTGCGGGACCTGGCCGACGAGATCGACTTCAAGATCGACGGATCCGGGACCGTCCTCGACCGCGCCTCCCCGTCCCTGGGGACCTTGCGCCGTCAACTCCAGCAGCTGCGGAGCCGTCTCCAGAAAACGGCCGAGGAGATCATCGCCTCGCCGCGGTTCGCCCGCCATATCCAGGAGGCGTACGCCACCCTCCGCTCGGGGCGGCTCGTGATCCCCTTCAAGGTCGCCGCCAAGGGGCTCTTCCCGGGAATCGTCCACGACACGTCGCAGAGCGGCCAGACCGTCTTCTTCGAGCCCGAGGAACTCGTCTACCTGAACAACGAGATCAAGATGGCCGAGATCGAGGTGGAGAGGGAGATCGCCCGGATCCTGGCGGAGCTCAGCGGAAAAGTCGCCCGCCGTTCCGAGGAGCTCCTCCTGTGCCGATCGATTCTGGCGCGCCTGGATCTCATCCAGGCGCGGTGTCTCCTCGCGGAGGAGCTATCCGCCGCGGAACCCACCGTGAACGCAGCCGGCGAGGTGAGCCTGCTCTCCGCGCGCCATCCGCTGATGGTCCTGGCCCGGAAAGAGATCGTCCCCAACGATCTTGCGCTCGGACGCTCCTACCGCTGCCTGATCCTCACGGGGCCCAACGCCGGCGGGAAGACGGTCGCGCTCAAGACGCTGGGGCTTCTGACGCTGATGGCGATGGCGGGGCTGTCCATCCCCGCCTCCGCCGACTCGACGGTCTCGACCTTCCCCAGGGTGTTCGCCGCCGTGGGGGACGAGCAGAGCGTGGAACAGGATCTCTCCACCTACTCCGCCCACGTGCAGCGGCTGAACGAGATCCTCGCGGGGGCGGACCGGGGCTCCCTGGTCCTGCTGGACGAGGTCGTGTCGGGCACCGACCCGAGGGAAGGGGCGGCGATCGCCCGGGGGTTTCTGGAGGCGCTCGCGGACCGCGAGGTNNGGAGCATGGCGATGGAGATCGCCCGGTCGCTGGGATTCCCCGAGGAGATCCTCTCCCGGGCGAAACGATACCTCTCCGGGGAGGAACAGAAGCTCGACGAGGTGCTCGCGCGCCTGGAACGGGAACGGGAGAGGCTCGCGGCGGAGGCCGCGGAGCTTTCCGCGAAGCGGCGCGAAGCGGACGGGGAAAGGGAACGGCTCGCCGCCCTGCGGAGCCGCGCGCGGGAGGAGGAGTCCAGGGCGCTCGAGAAGGGACGCCAGAAGATCCGCGAGGAGATCCGGAAGGCGGAAGGGACGCTGCGGGCGGTCACCGAGGAGCTGCGCAAGGAAAAGAAGGTCGAGACGGTCCGGAAGGCGTCGGCGGTCCTGCGCGAGTGGAAGGAGAAGGCGAGGGTCGCCGAGGAGGACCCCGTGGTGCGTGCGCTGATCAGCAGCACCGCCCCCCTGCAGCCGGGGGCCGTCCTCTACCCCGGGCAGAGGGTCTACCTGTCGTCTCTCCACAAGGAAGGGGAGGTGAGCGCGCCCGCCGGGCCGCAGGAGAACGGGGTGGAGATCCGGGTGGGGGGGATGAAGACGCGGGTCCCGAGGGAGCAGGTCCGGGTCTTCGCGGCGGACCGCAGTCCCGCCGGAACCGTCCAATCGCATACCGGTCGCCGCGCCGACGACTCCGCGGCCGCCGTCTTCCTCCAGACCCCGGGGAACACCCTCGATCTCCGGGGGATGTACGTGGACGACGCCATCCCCGAGGTGGAGGCGTTCCTCGACCGGCTCTGCCTCGCGCAGGCCCCCTGCGCCTTCCTCATCCACGGGCACGGGACGGGGGCGCTCAAGACGGGGGTGCGCCGCCACCTGAAGACCTCTCCGTACGCGAAACGCTTCCTTCCGGCGCCGAGGGAGCAGGGGGGAGAAGGGGTGACGATCGTCGTCCTGGCGTGAAGGTCAGGGAACCCGGACAGTTAAGCAACGTCCCCTTTGCTGAAAGTTAAGGAACGTCCCCTTTTTGGGAAGAAAAGGCCTTCCACGCCTGCCGGACAAGCGCGGGATCGGAAAACAGGTCGTACGCGGTCAGCGCCAGCCCCCGGATTCCCTCCATCATCCCCTCCACCCCGGCGGGGCTTACGGTCGCCTCCTCGAAGGAACGCGTGTGAAGCTCCACCCGCTCCCCGGCCGAGATCGGGACGTGCGGCTGGATGGCCGGGACGACCTGGGAGACGTTCCCGATGTCGGAGGAGCCCCGGTTTCTGTCGGTCGGGGCCCCGCTCTCCTCGAGGGACAGCAGCGCGAGGGAGCGCCGGTAGCAGCCGGCGAGCACCGGGTTGATCTTCATCGCGGAGAGGGTGTACGGCCCCTCCTCCACCCGCAGCCGGCAGCCGGCGGCATCCGCCGCGCCGCGGGCGCACCGTTTCACCTTCCGGACCGCGCCCTGCATCTCGGCGTCGGTCTCCCCCCGGACGTAGAAATACGCCTGGGCCCGCTCCGGTACGATGTTGGGGGCCTTCCCCCCTTCCGTGACGATCCCGTGGACCCGGACGGTGTCGGGAAGATGCTGGCGCAGCGCCGCGACCCCCTGAAAGAGAAGAAGAACCCCGTCGAGCGCGTTGACCCCGTGCTCGGGATACGCCGCCGCGTGCGACGCCTTTCCCAGATAGGTGAACCGGATCTTGTGGAGGGCCAGGCACCCCTTCGCCACCTGGCGCCGGGAGGAGGCGTGGACCATCATCGCCGCATCGACCCCCTCGAAGACCCCCTTCTCGACCATCCGTGCCTTGCCGTACCCCGTCTCCTCGGCAGGGGTGCCCAGGGCGATGATCTTCCCCTTCCGGAACCGGGAAGCCCCGAAGCGGGCCAGCGCCGCGGCGGCGCAGGCGGACGCGACCCCGCCCAGATTGTGCCCGCAGGCGTGCCCGAGCCCCGGCAGGGCGTCCATCTCGCACAGGAACGCCACCTCCGGCTTTCCCCTGCCGAAGGAGACTTCCGCCCGGAACGCGGTGTCCATCCCCGCGATCCCCCGTTCGACCCGGAACCCCCTCTCCTCGAGGAACGTCGAGAGGATCCCGGACGTGCGGGTCTCGCGGAGCGGGAGCTCGGCGAAGCCGGTGATCGCCCGGAGCATCCTGACCGCCTCGGGGCGCATCGAACCGGCAAGCGAGAGGAGTTGTCTTCTGTTCCGGTCCATGATTCTCTTGTGGCGAAACATCAGGTTGCTATCCTAGCATATCCATGGGACGACTTCCTTGGCCGGAGACCGTTCCGGAGAGGGCGGCAGGGGGGAAGATGACACGCTGGAAATCGATCACCGTGGAGACGCGGCGGGAGGCGGTGGATGCCGTCTCGCACTTCTTCACGGAGCACGGCGCGCTGGGGATGGCGTACGACGAGCGCCTGTTCGGCCCGGACGGGGATCCGGCCGACCCCCTCCCGCCCCCCGAGGAGGTGACCCGGCTCACCGCCTACTTCCCCTGGGAGGCCGATCTGCACACCGTGAAGCGGGAATTTCTCGACTTCCTCCCCGTCCTGGCCCGCTCGTTCGGCTCGGAGCCGGGGGCTTTCGTCTCGGCGGCGGAGATCACGGACTTCGGCTGGGCGGAACAGTGGAAGGAGCACTTCAAGCCCAGGAGGATCGGGAGGCGGATCACCGTCAAGCCGTCGTGGGAGCCGTACTCGCCGGCCCCGGAGGAGATCGTCCTGACCATCGACCCCGGGCAGGCGTTCGGCACCGGAACGCACGAGACGACGCAGATGTGCCTCCAGCTCCTGGAGGAGGCCTTCGCCGCCGTCCCGGCGCCCCGCCGCGTGCTGGACATCGGGACCGGGACGGGGATCCTGGGGATCGCCGCGGCCCGCCTCAACGCGTCGTTCACGCTCGGGATCGACGTCGACCCGAAGGGGGTGGAGGTCGCCGGGGAGAACGCCCGGAACAACGGCGTGGAGGACCGGTTCCACGCTGCGACGACCCCCCTGTCGTGCGTGGAAGGACGGTACGATCTCGTCCTGGCGAACGTCCTCGCGGAGATCCTCATCGACCTCAAGCGGGAGATCACCGACCGGCTGGAGCCGGGGGGAAAGCTGATCCTCTCCGGGATTCTTTCGGAGAAGGGCGACTGGGTGGAGAAAGAGTACGAGGCGGTGGGGTGCCGGCTCGCGGGGAGGAAGGAGGAGGGCCAGTGGACCGCGCTCCTCCTCCGGCGGGAAGGGGATCCCGCGTAGGATGCCGACGTTTTTCGTCAACCGCGGGAACGTCCAGGGGGACACGGCCGTTCTCTCCGGGACGGAGGCCGGACACATGCTCCGGTCGCTTCGACTCGGGCCGGGCGACTCGTTCTTCGCGTTCGACGAGGAGGGGACCCGATACCGGATGCGGATCCTGGAGGCGACCTCGCGGTCGCTCCGTGCCGAAGTGCTGGAATCGTGGCCGCCGGAGCCTCCTCCGGAGGTCGCCGTCACCCTTCTCACCGGGCTGCCCAAAGCCGACAAGATGGACTTCATCCTCGAAAAGGCGACCGAGCTCGGCTGTTCCCGCGTCGTGCCGTTCCGGTCGTCCCGGACGATTCCCCGCCCCGACCCGCAGGACGCGCGCAGGAGGGTGCAGCGCTGGGAGCGGGTGGCACTCGCCGCCGCCAAGCAGTGCGGCTCCGCCCGGGTGCCGGAGATCCCGGGCCTTCTCTCCTATCCCGATGCGCTCTCCCTCGCCGCCGTCGCGGAGGGACGCGTCATCTTCTACGAGGGAGAGGGGGGGGTCGGGCTGAAGAAGGCCCTGTCGGACATGGGCAAGGCAGGAAGCGTGGCGCTTCTCATCGGTCCCGAGGGGGGCTTCTCGGAGGACGAGGTGAAGGAGGCGGAGCGGGCCGGGTTCGTCCGCGCCTGGCTGGGAGCCCGGATCCTGCGGGTGGAGACGGCAGCCATCGCCGCGGTGAGCATGGTGATGTACCATTTCGGGAATTCCTGACGGGCCTGCGCACGATGGACGGGGGGCGCCACTACGCGGGGTTCTGGATCCGCCTGGTCGCGCGCTTCATCGACCTCGTCCTGATCCTCGCCGCGTTCCAGCTGTTCATCCTGCTGGACCGGATGGGGGCGGACGCGGGCCTGTGGGCCCCGACCGGATTGCCCGACGGCATCGGGTTCGGATGGCTCTCGCCGGATGACGCGGTCCGGATCGTCTTCTTCCTGTGCTTCCCCGTCTTCTACTACGTCTTCCTGCACGGCGCCTACGGCCAGACCTTCGGCAAGATGGCGGTCCGGATCCGGGTGCTTTCCGAGGACGGCTCCCCGATCGGCTACCGCAGGGCGTTCCTGCGGTGGCTCGGGTATCTCCTCTGCGACCTGACGCTCGACCTCGGGTACCTGTGGGCCGCCTTCGACCCGCGCANNGGTAGAGCAGAGGACTGAAAATCCTCGTGTCCCCAGTTCAATTCTGGGAGGGGCCACCATAAAAAAACCAAGGACTTGGCATCTTCCGGCCAGGTCCTTTTTTCGTTGCAGGGTCCCCTCGGCCCTTACCCGACCGATCCCTCATGGAACGAGAACTCATGCCAATTACTATCACCTCCTTTTTTGGGGGAATATGGCTTTATAAAACAGACCTTTTCTTGGGGGAAAAAACCCTTGACTTGGCTCCTATATAAAATATCGTGAATGTTCTCTGCACCGCGACATCTTCGGATTTGCTCCGGGGAATTTCGTCGTCCTGTTAACCGGTCTGCCTGACCCTCCAGGAGGGTCTCTATGGCGCGACACGGGAAACCCGAGGAGACGGTTCTTCCAATCCATCGGCGTCATAAACGTTCTCCTAACACCCGTTCGGTGCCAACCCCGAGAAAAAGGAGGAAACCATGGATCCTGCCTGTTCGGGAAGAAGGAATGCGTTACAGGAAGGAGTCGACCGTAAGAAACATCACACAGGACGCCGGGTTCCTTTCGGGATCGTTGTCGCTGCATCGGTTTGTGCATTCCTTGTAACGGCGCAATCCGCCACGGCGGTGGATATTTCCTTCCGCAGCTTCAGCAAATCGGCGGCGATTGGCCCCCCGGCAGAGGATTATGCCGCCAAGTTGCTGGACATTTCGACGACCGTTCTCGGCGAGTCCGGACAGGTCAAATTCATCAAGATCTCGCCGACTCCGGCGATTCCCGAGGAGTTCAAAAAAAACGTTGTGGCCGCAGTCGCCGCGGGAGGTCCCCTGGCGGGCGGGGCAGGGTTCGACGCCGCCTACGTTTCGGGGTCGACCCTCAACCCGGCATGGGGATTCATCTACAATTCGGGAGTCCCCTTCGGCCCCAACTTCGATGAGTTCCTCGGGTTTCTCTATGGAAAGTCCATCGACAACGGCAAGGCGAGCGGACTCGACCAACTCCAGAAAATCCTCGACGAAAACGGCAAGAACATCGTGGCGGTCCCCATCGTCGGAAGCAGTCATCAGGGTTCCGGCTACTTCATGCTGCCGGTCGGCAATGCCGGATCGGCGGCCGGCATCGGCCTGGCAGGGTTATGCCAGCAGGACTGGACGTTCCGCTACCTTCCGCCGGCCCAGTACGTCCTGGATCGCGCATGCGACAACCTGGAAGCAGGCGGCGTCATTCCGAAAAAGAACATCCAGTTCGTCAAGGCCATCGCCGGGGGCGGGTCTCTGGTCAAGGCGGTGACCGATGGCAAGCTTCAGGCGTACGAATTCGCGACCCCGCTCGACGACTTTTCCCAGCTTTTCGGACTTCCCGAGGGGAATCCCGGCACCGTGGGAACACGTTACCTGCACTACCCCGGCTGGCACCAGCCGTTCCTGATCACCTACATGATCATCAACAAGAACGTCTGGAACAAGTTGAGCCCGGCCCAGCAGGCGCTTGTCCTGAGCGTCGGCCGCGACCACGTCCTTTCGTCGTATGGCGAAAACCTCAGGCAGCAAGGCGTCAAGCTGGAGCAGATCCTGACGGCCAACGACGGTGACAAGACTGCCGGAAACGACCTGGTGATGGTGCAGTGGCCCGAAAGCGATCTGGCGCTGCTCCGGGATGCCACCATTCAATTCCTGAACACCCGGGCGTCCGACGCGGACCTCAGCGAACCGGACCGGAAGGACTACGGCAAGATCCTCGAATCGCTTCGGATATATATCAGCAGCAACAACGGGTACTGGAAGGTACGCGCAGTCCCCGACGCCCTTCGTTTCCAAAACTGGAACGATCCGGGTGGCAAGAAGGGTTGGGATCAGACCCTGAAGTAGAACGCAAGGATTCGTCGCCAGACTGCGGGAAGCCGACATCCTGATCGGTCAAGGGAAACCCTCTGTCGCTGGCGGCGGGAGCACGGTGTTTCTGCCGCCGGGAAGGATGGGGGCAAGAAACCGGATGGGGCCACCCGGTTTCGGGAACCGGCTTCCCTACTCCCCCAGCTTCTCCATGACCGACCGGACCTTCCCCTCGATGGATGCGGCCCGGTCGCGGCGGTCGTCGATCTTGATCAGCGTGGAGACGCGTCCCGCCCCCTCCGCGAACGGCGCCTCGTGCATCCGTTTCAGGACCGGCAGGATCGCGTCGAGGTCTCCCTCGACGATCGTCCCCATGGCCGTGAGCTGGTGCTTCAGGCCGCTATCCCGGAGGATCCGCTCCACGCCGGCCACGTAGCGGGAAAGACTGGTCGTCGCCGTCCCGAGGGGCGCGACGGTTACGAAGACGATGGCCATCTGCTTCCTCCCGTTTCCCGTAATGGTCGAAGTCCTAGAAATACCACGTCCGAACGGCATGAGCAAAATCGCATCCCCGGGGCACCCGCATGACAGACAGGCCCTCGTTGTTGTACCGTAGGGGGTGCCGTCGGACCGATGGGGAGGAGAAATGGACGTGATGCCCTCAGCGGATGCGCGCAGCGAGGATGGGTACCGCCGCCTCTTCCTGTGGGCCCTGGGGGGGACCATCCTGCTGAAGATCGCCCTGGCGCTCGCCGTCCCGCTGACGAACGACGAGGCGTATTACTTCCAGCAGGCGATACAGCCCGCCCTCGGGTACCGGGACCACCCGCCGATGGCCGCATGGTTCCTGTACCCGTTCCTCCTGTTCGGGAAATCGGAATGGTTGATCCGGCTGCCGGCGATCCTCTCCTCGACCCTCGTGGGAGCAGGGATCTATCTCCTGCTGAGGGGGCACGACGCGGCCCGGGCCGGTGCCATCGCCCTCCTGTACCTCGTGTCCCCCCTGAACATCCTCTTCGTCCCCTACACGTCGGACACCCCGCTGTACCTCTTTTCGTTCGTGTCCGGCTTCTTCTTCTACCGGGCGGTCCGGGAGGAACGGTCTCTCTGGTACGTTCTGTCCGGGGGCTTTCTCGGCATCTCCTTCCTGTCGAAGTACCTCTCCGTCTTCCTCGGGACTTCGTACCTCCTGTACTTCCTGTCCGCCCGCAAGGATCGCGGGCGTCTCCGGGGGGCCGCGCTCCTGTTCCTCTCCGCCGCACCGTTTATTGCGCAGAACCTGTACTGGAACTATACCCACTCCTGGGCGAACGTCCTGTTCAACCTGGTGAACCGGAACGCCGGGGAGCNNATCGATCGGGGTGCACTGGGCCGTGCCCTTCTACCCGTATCTCTACCTGTCTCTCTTCGCCGTAACGGGAACGGAACGGATCGCCGGGGCGATCCGGGGGATGGGTTTGTTCACGGCGGCCCACATCGCCATCCTCGCGGTTCTCCTCGCGCTGCCCCTGTCGGCTTTCCGGCACACCGGGTACTACGGGGACCTCGTCTTCCTGCTCAAAGGACCGGAGGTGGCGGCGGAGCTCAGGCCCTTCGGGAGGGAGTACACGTTCTCCTCGACCTCCTACGCACAGGCGGCTCGGCTGTCCTTCTACACGGGGAGGCACTTTCTCGTGTTCGGAGCCGGATCGTACCACGGGCGGGCGGACGACCTGTGGACCGACTTCCGGCTTCTCGACGGCAAGGACATCCTGGTGTTCTCGAAGGATGCGCTCGACGTACGGGAGCTCGCGCCTTTTTTCGACTCGGTCGAACCCCGCACCCTGGCGGCGTACGGCGCCCGGTTCCACTTCCTGCTCGGGAAAGGGTTCCGCTACGAACCGTACCGCGACCTCGTGCTCCGGAGGATCCTCCGCGATTTCTACGCGATCCCGCACGTCCTGCCGAAAGGGCGCGATTTCTTCCGGGAGAGGTACTTCGACGTGTCGGCGAACCCTTTTCCGGCGCGGCACTGACCGAGTCCGGGGAGACCGAAAGGATTCCGCATGCCCGTATTCCTCAGCGTGATCGTTCCCCTGTACAACGAGGAACCGGTCCTCCGCGAACTGATGGAACGACTGACGTCCGTCCTCGCCGTCTATCGGGACGACTACGAAGTGATCCTGGTGAACGACGGCAGCCGCGACAGGACATTGCCGCTCGCAAAGGATCTTTGCCTCCGGGACAGGAAAGTGAAGCTGATCAGCCTCTCGCGGAACTTCGGACATCAGGTCGCCCTGACCGCCGGCATGGACATGGCCTCGGGCCGGATCGTCGTGACGATCGACGCGGACCTGCAGGACCCCCCCGAAATCATCCCGGAGATGGTGAACCGCTGGAAGGAAGGCTATCAGGTCGTTCACGGCGTGCGGAACAAACGCAAGGGCGAGGGGATCTTCCGCCACGCCGCGATCTTTCTGTTCTACCGGTTCCTCCGGAAAACGACGACCATCGACATCACGGTGGACAGCGGCGACTTCCGGCTGATGGACAGAAAAGTCGTGGAGGAACTGAAAACCATGAGGGAAAGGAACCGCTACCTCCGTGGAATGGTCAGCTGGGTCGGGTTCCGGCAAACCGAACTCGAGTATGTACGGGAGAAAAGATTCGCGGGAGAGACGAAATATCCCTTCCGGAAACTGGCTCGCCTCGCGGTCGACGGCATTCTCTCCTTTTCCCGGTTTCCCCTGAAGCTGCCGATGGCGATCGGATGCTTCTGCACGCTCGCCTCCGCGCTGCTCCTCCTGTGCGCCGTTCTCGCCAGCCTCGCCGGTCCGGAGAAGGCGGTGCCCGTCTGGGTGTATGGATTGCTCCTCGTGGTGTTTCTGGGGGGAGTGCAACTGATCGCGATCGGAATGCTGGGACAGTACGTCGGGCGCATCTACGAGCAAACCAATGAACGACCCATGTATGTCATCGGCGAGCGCGTCAATTTCGAACCCGCGGGGGGAAACGCAGGCCCGGACGGGTGAGAATCAGGGGTCGATCTCCGGAACCACTCTCCGGCCCCGCTTGACCCTGCTTCGCTGACGCTTCGACTCCAGCCGCCGCTCTTTCGATTCCCGCGGGGGCCCGGTTTTCCTCCGGGGCCTGACGGGCAAGGCAGCCCTGCGGATCCATTCGACCAGGCGGTCCCTGGCGTCCTGGCGGTTCCGCTCCTGCGTGCGGAAGCGGCGGGCCTCGATGACCANNTCACCCGCTTTCCCGCCGACCGGACCAGCCGTTCGCGCACCTCATCGGGGATGGAACGGGAGTTTCGGAGATCGAAGCGAAGCTGGACCGCCGTCGCCACCTTGTTGATGTTCTGTCCGCCGGGGCCCGAGGAGCGAACGAACCGCTCCTTGATCTCGCTTTCGTCGAGCACGATTGTCTTCGTGACCCGGATCATTCCTCCATCGTACCTCGTGTACCGCCTGCGAGGAAGCCGTCGGACGCCCTCTAGGCTCCTCCCATCCCGACAATCGGCAATCCCTGCCCGAAATTGGGAAACCTTTTCTCACATTTCTTCCCTCATTTCCCACCACAATATAAGTGTTTCCCATATAAACCCTTTCCCAAATAAGCACTTTGGGCACATTTTGCCTTGGCATCGATATTGCTTGGTAATTTGGTCAGGATCGGGGCATTCAAGGGACCCCTGGACGCGAAGACCGACGGAACGCCCGGGAGGTATGGTCATGAAAAGGCTCACCGTCTACCGTGTGGACCGCGAGAACCGAACGAAAACCCCCATCGGCACGGTCGTGGAAAGGCGGAAAGGGGAGCGCGGCAGCAACCTTGTCGGGCTCCTGCGAACCGCGAGGGAGATCTTCATTTCCTCCCCGGGGGAGCAGCTCCAGGTGCAGGCCGACAACCTGTGGATCGACTTCTAGAAGGAGGGGGAACCATGCATCGGGACGGCGAACGGGAACAGGACGACACGAAGCTGCTGTCCGCTGGCGAGGTGGCGAAAATGCTCAGCCTTTCGAGGCTGCACGTCCAGACCCTGGCGGTGAGCCGGGAGCTCCCCGGAGTCTGGCTGGAAAACACGCTCCTC
>DOTC01000218.1 GCA_003513855.1 Deltaproteobacteria bacterium
CGTCGGCGGGCCAGAACCGGGAGGAGTCGGGCGTGAGCACCTCGTCGATGAGGATCAGCTCGTCGCCTACGAGGCCGAACTCGAACTTGGTGTCGGCGATGATGATCCCCCTCCCGCGGGCGTAATCGGCCGCCCTCCGGTAGATCTCGAGCGAGAATGCCCGCATCCTCTCGGCCATCTCCTTCCCGACGATCTCGACCATCTTCGCGAACGGGATGTTCACGTCGTGCTTCCCCTTCTCCTCCTTGGTGGCGGGGGTGAAGATCGGCTCCGGGAGCCTGGCCGATTCGGTCAGCCCGCCGGGGACCGGGATCCCGCAGACCTCTCCCCGCTCTCGGTATTCCGCCCATCCGGAGCCGGCCAGGTACCCGCGGACGACGCACTCGACGGGAAGCGGCCGGGCCTTCCGGCAAAGCATCGAGCGCCCCGCGATCGCCTCCTCGTGCTCTCTCGTCGCGGGAGGATAGTCCATCACGTCGACCGAGATCATGTGGTTGGGAACGATGTCCGCGAGCTTCTGGAACCAGAACGCGGAGATCTGGGTGAGCACCTTCCCCTTGTCGGGGATCCCGTCCGGCATCACCACGTCGAACGCGGAGAGCCGGTCGGACGCCACCAGCAGCAGCCTGCCGTTCACCTCGTAGATGTCCCTCACCTTGCCCCGTCCGATCAGGGACAGGCCGGGAAGATTCGTCTCGACAACCGCCTGCAGAGCCATGCGCGCCGCCTCCGGGAAGTGGTGAAGAGAATATCGTAATACAGAGACCGGCGGAGGTACACATATTCCGGAGCGGGTGTTGGGGATGAAAAAGTTTAAGAACGTCCCCGTTTGGGAAAGTCAGGGCGTCCCGAACTGGAGGGTGTAGAGCCTGTGGTAGATCCCGCGGGCCGCCAGGAGCTCACGGTGGGTCCCGGTCTCCCGAACCTTCCCCCGGTGCATCACGAGGATCCGGTCGGCCGAGAGGATGGTGGAGAGGCGGTGGGCGACCACGAGGGACGTTCTTCCGGACAGGATCTTCCCGAGGGCCGCCTGGACCTCGTGCTCGGTGACGGGGTCCACGCTGGAGGTCGCCTCGTCCAGGACGAGGACCTCCGGGTCCCGGGCCAGCGCCCGCGCGAACGACACGAGCTGCCGCTGGCCGACGGAAAGCCTCCCGCCCCGCTCCCCCACCTGCGTGGCAAGGCCGCTTTCCCAGGCCGCGGCGAATCGCGACACGCCCGCCACCCCCAGGGCCCGGCCGAGCTCCGCCCCGCCCGCCTCCACGTTCTCCCGGATCGTGCCGGAGAAGAGAAACGGGTCCTGGAGGACGAGCGAGATCATCCCGCGCAGCTCCTCCCGGGGGATCTCCCGCACGTCCCTCCCGAAGAGCCGGATCTCGCCCCGGGAGATCTCGTAGAAGCGGCACAGCAGGTTGAGGACCGTCGTCTTCCCCGCGCCGGTGGCGCCCACGATCGCGCCCGTCTCGCCCTCGTGGAGCGTGAAGGAGACGCCCCGGAGAACCGTCTCCCCCTGTTCCCCGTCCCCCTTCGGATAGGAGAACCAGACGTCCCGGAACTCGATCGCAGGCGGGGGAAGCTGCGTCGCGCGTTCCCTGCCCCGCTCCTCCACCGGGCGGAGAGGGCTCTTCCCGCCGGAGGGAAGCGGCCGGTATTCCGGGGAGACCTCCGTGTCGAGGATCTGGAAGATCCGTTCGCTCGAGGCGAGGGCCGACTGGAGAATGTTGTACTTGTCGCTGACGTCCTTGATGGGGGCGAAGAACTTCTGGGCGTACTCGAGGAAGGCCACCAGGGTCCCGAAGGTGACGGCCCCGGCGATCACCCGGATCCCCCCCTGCCAGAGAAGGAGGGCCACCGCGACGGACGCGAACAGCTCCACGCCGGGGAAGTACACGGAGTAGAAGTTCGTCAGGCGGATGCTCTCCGCGGAGTATGCGTCGTTGTGGACGTCGAATTCCCGGCCCGATTTCTCCTCCTGGACGAAGGCCTTCACGACGTCCACCCCGGTCACGTGCTCCTGGAGAAACGCGTTGAGCCGGGCGAGCTTCCGCCTCATCTCCCGGTTCGCCTCCCGGATGAACTTCTTCAGCAGCTCGACGAACAGGACGAGGAACGGGAGGACGGCGAAGGTGACGAGGGTCAGCCGGGCGTCCATCCAGACCAGGACCGCCGCGATTCCGACCAGGATCGTCACGGAACCGACGGTGGAGACCAGCCCCGAGGAGATCAGCTCCTGGAGCGCCTCCACGTCCGACGTGAGGCGGGTCATCACCCGGCCCGTGGGGGTGCGGTCGAAGAAGGAGACGGGCAGGCGCTGGAGCCTGCCGAACATCTCGGCGCGGATCTGGAGGATGACCCTCTGCCCGATGATGGACACCGCGAACATCTGGAGGTAGAGGAACCCCATCCCGCCGGCGAGCGCCGCGAGGAAGAGGGCGACCCGCCCGGCGAGCCCGTCGAGAACGCGGGGGGTGATGTTCCGGTCGATGACCAGCTTGATGATGTAGGGCCCGGCCAGCTGGCAGGCCGTGCCGAGCACCAGGGCCCCGAGGGCCGCCGCGAGCAGCCCCTTGTGGGGGGACAGGTAGGAAAGGAGGCGGCGCAGGAGCCTCACGTCCATCCCCCGGGTCTCCACCCGGTCCTCGGTGAAATAGAACTCCGTCCCGTTGCTCACGTCGCCTCCAGCTCCCGGGCGATCATCTGCCGGGAATAGAGGTCGAAATACGCCCCCCTGCGGGAGAGCAGCTCGTCGTGCGTCCCCTCCTCCACGATCCTTCCTTCCACCAGGACCAGGATCCTGTCGCACCGGGACAGGGACGCCATCCGGTGCGTGCTGAACAGGACCGTCTTGCCGCCGCGGGCGGAGAGGATCTCCCGGAAGATCTCCTGCTCCGTCTCCGAGTCGACCGCGGAGAGGGCGTCGTCGAGAAGGAGAAGCTCCCCTCCCGCGCAGAGAGCCCGGGCGATCGTCGCCCTCTGCTTCTGCCCGCCGGATAGCGAGACCCCCCTCTCCCCGATCACCGTGTGCACGCCGTCCGGCATCTCCTCGACCTCCGCCAGGAACCGGGCCATGGAGACGGCGCGGCGGGCTTCCTGCTCGTCCGGGAGGTCCCGCCCGAAACAGACGTTCGCCAGGATCGTGTCGGAGAAGAGGAACGGGTCCTGGCCCACGAGGCTCACCGCGCGCCGGACCTCCTCCAGCGGGAGTCCGCCGGCATCCCTCCCCTCGAGGAAGACCGTCCCCGGCGGGACCGGATACAGCCGCAGCAGCAGGGAGAAGAGCGTGCTCTTCCCGCTCCCCGTCTGCCCCACGAGGCCCGCGATCTCCCCCTTCCGGAGGGAGAAGGAGACCCCCCGGAGCGCCTCGCCCCGGCCCCCCCCTTCGTATGCGAACGAGAGATTCCGGACCTCGAGGAACGGGGCGTCCGGGACTTTCCGCGGCGGGACCAGGAGCGGCTCCCGCGGCTCGGCGGGGGTCCCCAGGAACTCGTTGATCCGCCCCATCGCGCTGCCGCCCCGCTGGACGAGGTTGATCACCCAGCCGAGCGCCATCGTCGGGAAGGAGAGCATCGCGAGATAGGCGTTGAAGGCGACGAAGCCCCCCAGCGTCAGCCTCTCCCGGATCACGAGCCACCCCCCCAACAGGAGGACGAGCGTCACTCCCAGCCCCGCCAGGAGGCCGATCGCCCCGTGGAAGGCCGCGGAGGTCCTCGCGACGGAGACGTTCTGCCGGTAGTAGTCCCGGCTTGCGCCGCGGAACCTTCTCTCCTCCTGCCCCTCGAGCCCGTAGGCCTTGACCAGCCGGATGCCGGCGACGTTCTCCTGGATCGCGGCGTTCATCGCGGCGAGGGACTCCTGGGCCTTCCGGTGGGTGCGGTGGAACGCCTTCCCGTACTCCCGCGACGCGACCACGATCACGGGCGCCACCGCGAGAGCGACGAGCGTCAGCGCGACGCTGATCCGGGCCATGAAGAGGAGGCCCAGGACGTAGGTGATCGCCGTTCCGACGAGGGTGAGCACGCCGGGGCCGAGCAGCAGCCAAACCGCCGAGACGTCGTTCGTCATCCGGGACATGACGTCCCCGGTGGGCGTCCTGCCGAAGAAGGAGAGGGGAAGGCGGATCACGTGGGCGAAGAGATCCCGGCGGAGGCGCATCTCCACCCGGCGGGCCGTGACGAGCATCCCCCTCCGGCCGAAATACCGGAACCCCCCGTGAAGGAAGGCGAACAGGACCATCCAGGAGACGGCCCGGACGACCCGCCCCCTCCCGTCCGGCGCGGAGATCCCGTCGATCGCCTCCCGGATCATCCACGGGACGAGAAGCCCGAAGAGGCTGGATACGAACAGAACGACGGCGCACCAAAAATACGCCGACCGGTGGCGGTCGAGGTAGGGGCGCAGGGAGAGAAGATCGCGGATGACCGCTCCCCTCAGATCGGTACCGGATTGGGGGTGAAGCAGAGCAGGAACAGGAGGGCCGCCGCGATGCCGATCCGTTTCCTGCCGGGGGTCAGGGGGACCTCGTCGTAGAGGGGCCGCGGGTGCCTCGTCCCCAGAATCAGCAGCATGAAGGACCAGATGATCCACCCCCCCCAGAGGAGCCCGAGAGGGAGAAGGAGGAACGGGACGGCGCGCGCAAACCGGGTGTACCCGCCGCCGAACAGCGCGTAGGCGATGTGGCCGCCGTCGAGCTGCCCCGAAGGGAGCAGGTTGAGGGCCGTGACGAGCAGACCGATCCACCCGGCGAACGCCACGGGGTGCAGGACCACGTCGTACCCGTCGGGGACGGGGCCGAGCACGGCGTACGCCGCCGCCCGGAAGAGGAGCGACTCCCCGAGAGGGATCCCCGCCGCGATCCCGGCGGATTCGCGCACGGAGGAAAAACCGAGACCGACGAGGAGGACGGGAACGGCGACGATCGCGCCGGCGATCGGCCCGGCGGCCCCGATGTCCATCAGGGCGTTCCGGTTCGGGAGGGGCGAGCGGATCTTGATGAAGGCGCCGAACGTCCCGATGAACGACGGCGCGGGGATGAAGTACGGGGGGGTCACGTCGACGCCGTGCCGCCTGGCCGCCGCGTAATGACCCAGTTCGTGGACCCCGAGGATGGTCAGGAGGGGAAGGGAGAACATGAACCCGAGCAGCAGGTCCCGGGGGGACGCAAGGGGGTTCCCGCCGGCGAGAAACGCCCCCGCGACGAGCGTCGTGACAAAGGTCAGGGCAAACAGAACCGCGTTGACGATCACAGGTTTCCCTCCTTTTTCCCGTGCTTCAATTATAAGATAACGGAAACGGAAGGTGGGGTTTCGTCGATGAAGCCGAAAGAGCCGCCCCCGGGGGTGGACCGCGTCCTGCTCCACATCTGCTGCGCGCCCGACGCCTCGCACGGCGTCCCGGCGATGCAGGAGCGGTACCGGATCACCGGGTTCTTCTTCAACCCGAACATCCAGCCGGGAGAGGAGTACGACCGGCGTCTTTCCGCGACCCGGGAGCTTGCGGGCCCCGTTCCTTTCCCCCTCGAGGTCGTCCGGGGAGGTGAAGAGGAGTGGGAGGAGGCGGTCCGGGGGCTCGAGGTCGAGCCGGAGAGGGGCCGCCGGTGCGAGGCGTGCATCCGGATGCGTCTCGCACGGACTGCGAGGGAGGCAAAATCCCTTGGGATTCCGGCTTTTTCCACGGTCCTGACCGTCAGCCCGAAAAAAGATGCCGCGATGGTGAACCGCATCGGCCGCGAGGAGGGGGAGAAGGCCGGCGTCTTCTTCCTCGAGGCGGACCTGAAGAAACGGGACGGGTTCCGCAAGAGCGTGGAGACCGCGAAGCGGCTCGGCATCTACCGGCAGAACTACTGCGGGTGCCGATACTCGATCAAACGTGGCGGAAGCGTGAGGGAATCGAACCCACCGGAGACATTGCTGCCTCCCGACCGGATTTGAAGTCCGGGGGGGCCACCAGCGCCCCATCCGCTTCCGTCCGAAAGGTGTCCGCCGCATTCGCGGGAGCCGTGGCAACGATTGCCATGTGCGTCCGCGGGGCGGGCGGCTTCTACTTCTTTTCCGCCTCTTTCCGCTGGCGCTTCCTGGATTTTTCCTTTCTCTTCCTTCGGCGCCGGATCTCCCGCTTCCGTTCCGTCGTCATTTCCGCTCCCTCGGTTCTCCGTGTCGAAATCGCGCGGACATTATACCAGCAACCGGGGGAAAAGGAGGCACGACGAGGGGCGTTCGCTCCCCTGCCGCCGGGCCGGGAAGGACGTCAAGAAAATTCTCTTGATGCGCCCGCGGGGAAGGGTAGAATAGGAGGTCGCGCGGGCGCTTAACTCAGCGGTAGAGTGCCACCTTCACACGGTGGAAGTCACAGGTTCAAATCCTGTAGCGCCCACCATCGACAGGCGCCGGGAGGCCGCGACGGCCTCCCGTTTCTCCTTTCCGGCATCCCGTCCCGTCAGACGAAAGCCCAGACCACCCCCACACCCCGGATGTCCGGCCTGCCCCTCTTGATGCGCCGGAACCCTGCGGACCGGAACATCGCGGCGATCTCCCCCGAAGTGTACGCCTTCCCCCCCTCGGTCACCGCGACCATGTGAACGGAGAAGAACGCGGGGCCGGGGGGAAAGGTTCCGCCTCGCTCCAGAAGGAACTCCTGGACGGCGGCGCGTCCTCCCGGGGCGATCGCCCTGCGCACCTTGCGCAGCAGGAAGAGGCACTCCTTTTCCGAGAAGGCGTGGAGGATCTGGGAGATCCAGACGAAGTCGTACGGCCCCCCCAGCCGGTCGCGCAGGAAATTGCCCTCCCGCAGGGCGACCAGCCGGGACGCGCCTTTCTCCTTGAGGATTTTTCTCGTGACCGCAAGCGTTTCCGGCAGGTCGAAGACCGTCACATGCGTGCCGGGGTACCGCTTCGCCCATTCGACCGCGTAGGTCCCGGGGCCTCCCCCCAGGTCGAGAACCCGCTCGCCGTCCCGCAGGGGATTCTGCATCGCCACGGAGACGGCACGCTCCCGGGAGTTGTCCTCCATCCCCCGGATGAAGTTCTCCTGGTACCCCTTCCCCTTTCCGGGGGTTCTCCCGCCGGTCCGGATCCTGCCCGCAAGGGCCGTCCACTCCGGCCAGCAGTCGAGGTGGTGCAGGAGGATGGACGCCTTCGAGTGAGGCCCGTCCGCGAGGAAACGGCCGGCAAGCTCCCCGTTCCGGTAGGTATTCCCTTTTTTTCCGAGAAGCCCCACCCCCACGAGAGCGTTCAGCAGGATGGAGAGCCGACGGGGATCGGCGGAGAGGTCCCGGGCGAGCCGGGCAGCGTCCGCGGGACCGTTCGCAAGAGCGGAGAAGACCCCGAGGTCGAGGGCCGCGAACAGGGCCATGGAACGCTGGTACCCGTGCGCCATCCCCATGATGTCGTCGATCGTCTTCACGCGCACGACAGGCTCCTTCTTCAGGGATTTCATCTCTTCCGCAACCTCCCGGCTCCGTCCTTCCCGTCGAGGACATCGTACCCGGCTTCCCGGATCTTCTCGCGCAGGGCGTCCGCCTCCGCGAACCTGCGCTCCCGCCGGCACCTGTCGCGGCGAAGCGCGAGGTCGACCACCTCTCCCGGGGCGAACTCGCCCCCCGGCGCACCCTCCCCGGCCGCTTTCCCTGAGACCTCCTCGAGAAGTCCCACGCCCAGGACCGTGTCCCACTCCCGGGCCAGCTCCCTCACGACATCGCCCGGAAGGTCCGACCGGACCGCCTCGTGCACGACGGCAAGCGCCCTGGGAGCGTTCAGGTCGTCCCCGATCGCCTCCCGGAAACGGCGCCGGAACCCTTCCGCCTCGTCCGCCCGGCCGCCCCTAGCGCCCGTTTCCCCCTTCCCGGAAAACGCCTCGCGCAGTCTCGCGAGCGCCTTTGCGGACGCCCCCTGCGACGCCCAGGTGAAGTTCATCGGCGTCCGGTAATGGAGCGTGAGGCAGTGGTACCGGAAGTCCATCGGGCTCACGCCCCGGGACTCGAGGTCGTCGAGCGTGTACTCGTTCGAAAGCGACTTGGACATCTTGCGACCGTCGACGAGCAGGTGCGCCGCGTGCACCCAGAGAAGGGCGAACCGCCCTCCGGTGGCCGTCATCGCCATCGCCCGGGAGTTCTCATGGTGGGGGAACCGCAGGTCCACCCCCCCGACGTGGATGTCGAACTCCTTGCCGAGGTACTTTTCCGCCATCGCCGAGCACTCGATGTGCCAGCCGGGCCATCCGAGACCCCATGGGCTCTCCCAGAGAAACTCCCTCCCGGGATCGGCCGCCAGCCAGAGCGAGAAATCCTCCGGGCGATTCTTCCGGCGATGGATCGACTCGTCCGTCCGGCCGGCCGCCTCCCCTTCCCCCAGGACCGCGCCGGACAATTCCCCGTACCCCTTCGCCTTCGTCACGTCGAAATAGAGGAAGCCGCCCTCGCCGTACGTCACTCCCTTCCCCTCCAGTTCCTTCGCCATCGCGATCATCTCGGGGACGTGGGTCGACGCGCGCGGGTAGACGTCGGAGGGGAGGAAATTCATCCTGCGGCAATCCCGGAAGTACGCCGCGGTGAAGAACTCCGCGATCTCCGTCGCCGTCTTCCCCGCAGCCCGGGCGGCGGCGATGACCTTGTCCTCCGTCTGCTCGAGCTGCTCCTGGTGCATGTGTCCCATGTCGGTGATGTTCTGGACGGAGAACGGCGCGAGACCGTCGAACCGGACGGCCCGCAGAAGAAGATCCGTCAGCAGATAGGTCCGCAGGTTTCCGATGTGGACGTAGCGGTACACGGTAGGGCCGCAGGTGTATATCCCGACGCGGTCCGGCCGGAGGGGAACGAGCGCAACCTTCTTCCGGGAAACGGTGTCGTAGAGGGAAAGCATCGCCCCCCCTACATCTCCTGATTGACCTCCCGGTCAATCTCGTCCTGCAGGAGTTTCACGTGCTTTTCCTCCTCCTGCACCAGGTAAAGGAACATCTCCCGGATCGACAGATCCTTGGCCGTCTTCGCGAATTCCGAGTAGTCCCGGACCGCCATCTTCTCGCGCTCCAGCGCCATCCGCATCACGTCGATGGGATTCGAAGTCTTCATGCCTGCCTCCGGAAGGGATGATTGCCCCGCGGGGCTCCTACAAGTCCTTCAGAAACGCATCGATCTTCGCGAGATGGATCCTTTCCTCGTCCTCCAGCCCGGCGAGCAGATTCCGCATGCGGTCATCCTCGACGGTCTTCGAGGCCTGATGGTAGAAGGCGACGGCATGCGATTCCGCCTTCCGCGCCACGGAGAGCCCCTTCCGCTGCGCGTCGGGCCCATCGGCGCCCCCCGCCTCGACCCCTTCCTCCCAGGCGAGGCGGTCCAGGTCGATCATGTACGGCAGATATTTTTCCTTCCATCCGGCCTCGTACGCGGGGATCCCGTGCATCGCGGACAGCTTGCGGATGTGTCCCTCTTCCTCTCCCGCGAGGAAGTGGAACAGGTCTCCCGCCGGGGTATCTCCCTGCCGCCGGGCCAGCCGCTCGTAAAAGATCTGCGCCTGCCGCTCGTGCGCCAGGGCAACCTGCAGGATCTCGATCTCGTTCAGGTCCAGCATCGCCGGGCAACTCTCCCGTGTCAGGCGGGATTCTTCTTCCGGTAGTCGTCCAAAGCCGCCTTCACCGCCTCCTCGGCCATGACCGAGCAGTGGATCTTCACGGCCGGCAGACCGTCGAGGGCGTCGGCGACGTGCCGGTTCGTGATGGCCTGCGCCTCCTCGATCGTCTTCCCCTTGATCATCTCCGTCAGCATGGAGCTGGAGGCGATGGCCGCCCCGCAGCCGAAGGTGCGGAACTTCGCGTCCACGACCTTCCCGCCCTCGACCTTGAGATAGAGGCGCATCATGTCCCCGCAGGCCGGATTCCCGACCTCGCCGACCCCGCTGGCGTCCTCGATCTCGCCGACGTTTCTCGGGTTCATGAAGTGATCCATCACCTTCTCGCTGTAAGGTCCGCTCGCCATCGCCGCTTACCCTCCCTGCGGGATCTTCTTCTGGTAGTCGAGATAGGTGGGCGACATCTCCCACAGCCGCCTGACGATATCCGGCAGGACCGACAGGACGTGGTCCACCTCCTGCTCGGTGTTCCCCTTGCCCATGCTGAAGGTGATCGATCCCGTGCAGATGTCGCTCGGGACCCCGATCGCCCGGAGCACGTGGGAGGCGACGAGGTCCTCCTCGTCCCGGCCTTTCAGGTTCGAGCTGCACGCCGATCCCGACGCCGCCATCACGCCGCGGACGTTGAGGAACAGCAGGAGCGACTCGCCCTCCGCGAACTCGACCCAGAAGCTCACGTGACCCGGGAGCCGGTCCGTGGGATGGCCGGTGAAGTGGAGGTGCCCGACCGAGGAGGCGATGCCGTCGCGCAGACGGTTTCCGAGCCGGCCCAGGTGCACCGCCCACTGTCCCATCTCCTCGGAGGCGATTCGTGCCGCCTGGCCCATCCCTGCGATCCCGGGCACGTTTTCCGTACCGGCACGGTAGCCCATCTCCTGGAACCCGCCGTCGATCTGGGATTCGAGCGACACTCCCTCCCGCACCACGAGGGCCCCGGTTCCCTTGGGACCGTAGAAATGGTGCGCCGACAGCGTGACCAGGTCCGCCCCCGCCGCCCGGACATCGAGCGGGATGTGCCCCGCCGACGCGGTCGCGTCCGTGTGGAACAGGACCTCCCGCTCCCGTGCGATGCGCCCGACCTCCTCGATCGGCTCGATGGTCCCGATCTCGGCGTTGGCGTGCATCACCGAGACCAGGATGGTGTCAGGGCGGATGGCCCTTCGCACGTCGGACGGATCCACCTTTCCGTCGGCGTCGGCCCGCACGGTCGTGACCTCGTATCCCCGGTTGCGAAGAGGCCGGAGCGCGTTCAGGACGGAGAAGTGCTCCACCTCGGAAACCACCAGGTGCTTCCCCTTCTTCCCGCTGCCTTCCGCCGCGCCCTTGATCGCCAGGTTGTTCGCCTCGGTCGCGCCGGAGGTGAAGACGATTTCCTGGGGCTTCGCGCGGACGAGCGCGGCGACATCCGCCCGGGCGGCGTCCACCGCCTTCACCGCCGCCTGCCCCTGGTCGTGAATGTGGGACGACGGGTTTCCGTATCGCTCGGTGAAATACGGCATCATCGCCGCGAGCACCCGCGGGTCGAGAGGCGTTGTTGAGATATGGTCGAAGAAGATGTGCGCCAACGGCAACCCCCCGCCTACTCCTTCACCTGGAACTCGGCCATCTTGTCCCGGACCAGCTTGATGTGGGCCCGCTCCTCGTCCGCCAGAAACTGGAACATCGCCCGGATCGCCGGGTTCTGCGCTTCTTCCGAGGCTTTCTTGTATTCCCCGAAATTCTCCGTCTCGTGCCGGAGCGCCAGGCGCAACACCTCTTCCATCGTCCACTCGGCCATCGCTCTCCCTCCCGGTCAGGGTTTGACGATCTTCCCGAAACGTGCGTCCCGCCCCCTGCGGCATGGACGACCCTACTCTGTACGATTAGGAGAGCGGGCTTTTCGTTTCATCTTTATCTCTCTACAATAACAGCATGCACAACTCCGGGGGAAAGAGCCAGACGAATCGGGAGGGATCGGAACGCGCGGGAGGTTCCGGATGAAACCCGCCCACTTCCTGCTGGTGGCGGTTCTGGTCCTGTCGTTCACGGGGGCCTTTCTGCTCTCCTCGACCTCGCCGCACAGGGACCCGGGCGACGGGGGAGGGGCGACGGTCGGAGCCGCGCTTTCCGCGGGCGCGACCGCACCGACCTTCTCCCTGAAGGACGTGAGCGGCAACGTCGTCCACTCCTCCCGTTTCCTGGGAAAACCCACCGTGATCAACTTCTTCGCCACGTGGTGTCCCGCCTGTGTAGAGGAGACCCCGGGATTCGTGGACGTCTACAACAAGTACAGGGGCAGGGGGTTCGAGCTCGTGGGGATATCCCTCGACACCGACACCCGGCAGGAACTCCCGGCCTTCGTCTTGAATTACGGGATCGAGTACCGGATCCTCCTGGGGGACCTCGCCACGACGAGGGCCTACGGGGGCGTCTCCTCCCTGCCGACCACCATCTTCATCGGAAAGGACGGCACGATCCGAAACGTCCACGTGGGGTACCTGGACCGGGACACCTTCGACAGCGAGGTGAAGAAGCTTCTCTAGGACGGGCCGCGGGGTCCGCCGGGGCCCGGGAAGGAACGACGGGGAAGCGGAGGAACACCGTTCCGCTTCCCCGTCCCGTTTTCCGCATGGCCGCCGGGCTTGAGCCGGCGCAGCGGATCGACCGGAAATCCCGCGCGCGCCCGGTCAGGCCGGTACGCACGACGCGGTGGGGCACACCGCCGCGCAGGCAGCGCAGTCCGTGCACTTGCTCGCATCGATGGAGTAGATCGGTTCCCCCTCCGCGATGCACTCTTCCGGGCATTCCGGAAGGCATGCTCCGCAGGCGATGCATTCGTCGTTGATCCTGTACGCCATGTCGCCTCCCTGCAGTAGTTTGGCTAAACGGATTCCACCCGGTCTACGGAGGGAATCTCCTCTTTCAATGTCGCCTCGATCCCGTGCTTCAGCGTGACGGTCGCCATGGGACAGCCTCCGCACGCGCCGGTCAGGCGCACCTTCACCACGCCCCCTTCGACGTCGACGAGTTCCACGTCCCCCCCGTCCGCCTGCAGGGCCGGGCGAATCTTCTCCAGGACCCTCTCTACATCCGTTCTCATATCCACACCTCCTCCCGCAATCAAGCCCATTCTCACTAGGATGCCTCGTCCTTCCCGATGGTTCCTTGACGCCGGTCAATCGGCCGCAAGAAGTTCGTAACCGCCCTTCTTGATGGCTGCCTTGAGCACCTTGTAGTTGTTCGTCTCCACCCGCATGACGAGGACCTTCCTCTTCGGGTCTTCGTGGGATGCGGTGGCCAGGGAGACGATGCTTGCGTCGAGATCCCGGAAGAGCCTGACCACCTCGAGGAGCACCTCGGGCCTGTCCGGCACGGCCAGCTCGACCCGGTACCCGGGCCCGTGGACCCCCATCGATTCGAGAAACGCATCGAGGATGTCGGTCTCGGTCAGGATGCCGACGAGCCTCCCCTTCTCCACGACGGGGAGGCACCCGATCTTCTTTTCCCGCATGACCGTGGCGGCCTCCTCGATGGGGGCTGTCGGGGAGACCGTGTACACCCTTCGCGTCATGATCTGCTTCACCTTGATCTTGTCGAGCAGATAGAAGATCTCGCGGATCTCGAGGGCAGTGGCGGGAGAGGGGGATGCCTGCTTGATGTCCTCCTCGGTCACGATCCCCACGAGCTTCTCCCCTCCCCTCAGCACCGGAAGGTGCCGGATCTCCCGCTCCTTCAGGATGTCCATCGCCTTCTTCATCGAGTCGTTCTCGTCCACGACCACCGGGTTCCGCATCATCCGCTTGGCGACAATCATCGCTGGCCCTCCCGTCAGGATCCCCGTCAGGTGAAGTATCGCCGGACAAGATCAAATGCCCGCTCCAGCTCCGCGTTCGTCACGACCAGGTACGAGACCCCCTCGCGCTCCCAGAACACGTAGGCCTTCCCGTCCACCTCCCCGGAGAGGAAACCCGATTGGGAAAACAGGGACCCCTGCCCCTGGGACCCTCTCCTCCCGATCATCTCTTTCCGCAGAACGAGGAGGAGGTACGGATCCCCCGAGAAGGAAAGGCGGACCACCGCCGCCATCTGCCGTCCGATCTTCTCCCGGGAGACCCCGGTGTATGCGAAAAACTCCTCATCGCGGGGAAGGATGATTTTGGCGCCCGTCCACTCCCGGATGCGCGCCTCCACATCCGCCGGATCCAGGGGCCGCGCGTTCCCCTTCTGCGGAACCGCGAAAGCCCGCTGGGCACCCCGAACCAGGGTGTCCACCCGCCGGATCCCCGAATCCCGCGATATCCGGACGCCCACGACGACGACCGTAACCGTCAGGAAGAACAGGACGATTGCCAGGCGCGGCTGGAAACTTACCAGGCCGAAGAGGGACGTTTTCTCGGGGGTCCATCTCCCCGGGCTCTCCTGATTCGATCCGACCATCCCCGTGGCCCCCGGCACCCGAAGAACGTTCACCCCATTTCCATCGTACGGCTACCGCCCCACGATTTCCACACCGATTTCTCTCATCAGGGCTCTCGTGGCGGTGTGCACCTTCTCCCGGACGAGAACCGCCTCCCGGACCTTCCTGGCCTCGAGCCAGTCGCGGGAGGTGAGAAACGTCCCTGTCGCGCGCACCTCGTAGCCCTCTTCCTTCCCCCCGGCGAGGAGGTACCCCTTCCTCGCCTCGAAGGGAATGCCGGAAGCGGCAAGGACTCTCTCGAAAATCGACCGTCCGGACTCGCCCTTGTCCAGGCGGAACACGCGGTACCCCGAGTTCTGGATGATGTCCCGGACGGCGGGGGACATCCCCCCGGTGTCCACCACGAACCGCTTCCCCCCCGCCTCGAACATCCTCTCCGGCTGGACCGTCAGGAGAAAGGATCCCCCGCCGCCGCCGATGCGGATCCCCTTCTCGTCCAGCGTCGGAATGCCCAGCAGCGCGAGGGAGAAATCCAGCGCCTCGAGGCCTCCCTG
The DNA here is from genome assembly GCA_003513855.1 of Deltaproteobacteria bacterium. GTDB lineage: Bacteria > Desulfobacterota > Deferrimicrobia > Deferrimicrobiales > Deferrimicrobiaceae > CSP1-8. The sequence continues at coordinate 14,568 of DOTC01000218.1, forward strand.
CGGCAGGACGGTTCCGGTCCCCTCTTCCCCCGTGCCCTCCACCGGGTCGAGCCCCACGAGAAACCCTTCGTACGCGGATGGGTCATGGGCAAACGGCAGCACCCGCATCCCGACCCGTTCGGCGAATCGCAGGACCGCGGAGAGGTCCCGTCCGGGCTTCTCCGGAACCTCCTTGACGAGGATGATCTCCCCGTTGAGCAGACTCTGGCTCGTCCGGAGGACGACCCACCGGGCGGGGAGGGTAACCGACACTTCCTCGCCGATGACCGGCGGATGGGCAAACCCTTCCTTGACGGAATAGTACCCGGAGACGCCGAGAAGCCGGCCGATCGTGTCCAGCGCGCCTTGCGCTCCGTCCATCGGGACCACGCGGTAATTCTTCCATGTCTCCGTGATCACCCGGCGCACCTCTTCCGGCAGGGCGCCCTGGAAGTCGATCAGCGCATGGATCCCCCCGGAGAAACGCACGACGGGGTACTCCTCGAGATTGAGGATGACCTCTCCGCCCGACGGGATCGGAAGGTAGAGCGTCCCGCGGTCCACCCACTTCTCCCCGAGTCCGCCGACCAGGTCCGACAGCAGGCCGCGGTAGGCGGACTTCGGCCGGGGGAGCGGAGGAAGCGCCGGCTCTTCCGTCTTCTGCCCGGTCGACACGGCGGCCGATTCCGGCGGCGGCGCGGCGGAAACCGCCACCTGGGACTCCGGTTTCGCCGCCGGGAGAGCTTCCCCTTCGGGTTGCGGCGGTGCGTCCCGCGTCAGCGCAACCGCGGAAGGCTCCGGCACGGGCGGCTCCGGCACGGGCATCTCCCCGGCCTTTGCGAAGTACGTCTCGGTGGGAACGAGGATGGTCTTCCCGGCGTAGATCCTGTTCACGTCGCGAATGGAGTCGTTCACCTCCTTTGCGGCGTCCATGTAGCGGGCAAGATCCTCGCGCCCGACTCCCCGGGAGGTCAGGATCCCCGACAGGGTGTCCCCCTTCCGGATCCGGTAGGCGACCGCTCTGCCCGTCTCCACCAGCCGGGTTGTTTTCATGCCGATGCCGGTCGGGACAAGGATCTTCCTGCCGGGGACGAGCTTTCCCGGGTCCTTCACATCCGGGTTGGCCCGGCGGAACTCCCGGAGCAGGGAGGGATAATCCTCCGGGAAGAGCGCAGATTTCCTGCTGAGGATCTTCCAGAGGCTCTCCCCTTTCGACACCGTGTGCACCTCGTAGAAGTTCTTCCGCCCCGTCGAGGTCTCCGAGAAGATCTTCTTCTCGAGGAAGATCCTGGGGCGCTCCCCCTCGTCTCCCCGGGAGCCGGAGGCCACCAGAAGAAGCGCCAGGACGACTGCCGCGAACCGGACCATCAATACCCCTCCCCCGTGAAAGTATACACCCCCGCGTGGACCCCGATCGTCTTGACCATCTTCGGGCTCTCCCACGGCCGGTCCAGGATCCCGTCGTGGATCGCCCAGCTCCTTCCCCTCACCGTCTTCTCCTGCCCGGGCATCCGGAACGGCGTGCTTCCGTCGAGCCTGGGAAGGAGAGCCCCGTCCGGCCGGAACCCCCGGTCGATCTCCCGCATCTTCTCGCCTCCGTGCAGGTACTGGAAGCCGGATCGCTCGTACAGGATCGCACTGTTGTACGTCAGCGGCTCCAGGAAGAAGAACCGGTGCCCGAGGCGCCCGAAGAACGCCTCCCAGCCCGCGACGAGATCCTTCATCGCCTTCAGGCCCCGCCGGACCTGCCCGGGCGCCAGCCCCGCCTTCATCGCCCGGATCTCCTCGGCGATGTTCCGGCGCGCCATCCCGAAATAGGTGTCCTGCCCGTGCTCATCCACGTCGATGTCGAACCGGTCGCCGTCGGGATCGTTCACGATGACGAAGGAGATCTCCATCTGTCCGAACGCCGTGGAGGAGACGTCGAGGAAATACGCCGCGTCCCGGTCGCCCGGATCGCGGTGCAGCTCGACCTGGAAAAAAGGCATCTTCTCGGGGCAGACGAACCGGACGCACCGGACTCCGCCGTAGTTCCGGAACGTCTCCGGGTCGATCGCGAACATCTCCAGGAAGCGCCGCGGAATGAGAACGGAGAGGAGCGATTCCCGCTCCTTTTCCGGCATGCCGTTGATTTCGTAAACCGAGGTGGGCAACGGAACCGTCATTCTTTCCCATACAGGGAGTCGAGCAGGTGCCCGTACTTCTTGATGACCACCTTGCGCTTCACCTTGAGGGTGGGGGTGAGTTCCCCCGTCTCCTGGGAGAAGTCGGTGCCGAGCAGGACGAACTTCTTCACCTGCTCGAAGGAGGCCAGCTGGCGGTTGATTTCCTCGACGCGAGCGCGCATCATCGCCTCCACCCCGGGGTTGACGGCGAGAAGGGCCGGATCCCTGTCCGGGACGCCGTTCTGCTCCGCCCACTTCACGATCTCCTCGGGCGCCAGGGTCAGGAGAGCGGTGAGGTACTTCCGCCGGTCGCCGTAGACGAACGCCTGGCTCACGAACCGGTCGTTCTTCAGCAGGTTCTCCACGTTCTGGGGGGCGATGTTCTTCCCCCCCGACGTCACGATGATGTCTTTCTTCCGGTCCGTGATNNATCTCCCCGTCCGGGGCGATCCGGATCTCGGTCCCCGGCAGGGCCTTCCCGACCGTCCCGAACTTGTAGTCGTCGTAGCGGTTGACCGCGGTCACGGTGGAGTCTTCCGTCAGCCCGTACCCCTCGAGGATCAGGACGCCCAGTGCATGGAGGAACTCCGAGATCTCCGAGGAGAGGGGCGCGCCCCCGGAGATGGCAAACCGGAACCTTCCCCCCATCCGTTCCCGGATTTTCCGGAATACGAGCCTCTCCGCGATCGCGGCCTTGAGGGCGAGAAGGCCGCCGGCCTTCTCCTTCCGCTGAAGGCGGCGGGAGACCTCGCGTCCGACGCCGATCGCCCAGTCGAAGATCGCCTTCTTCGATCCCCCGTCCTCCTCCACCTTGGCGAGCACCCGGGCATAGAACTTCTCGTACAGCCGTGGGACGCTCACCATGATCTCGGGACGGACCAGCGCCAGGTCTTCGCCTACCGTCTGGATGTCCCGGGCGAAGGCGGAGACCGCCATGGCGTCGAACGTGAGGAAATGCTCGAGCCTGCCCAGCGAATGCGCCAGGGGAAGGAACTGGAGAAAGGTTTCGCCCTTCAGGATCGTGCAGGCCTGGAGAGCGGATGTGACGATGAAGACGTAGTTGCTGTGCCGGGTCACCACCCCCTTCGGGGGCCCGGTGGTCCCGGAGGTGTAGATGAGCGTCAGGTCGTCCTCGGGCCGGATCTCCTCCGTCCTGCGGGAAAGCGCCTCCGGGTCGGCTGCCCCGTGTGCGATCCCCCGCGAGCGAAGAGCGGGAAGATCGATCGTCCTCTCCTTGCTTTCCGGCGGGCCGGAGAACAGGACCGCAACGGTCAGGTCGGGGAGGTTCTTCCAGAACCCGGCGACCTTGTTCCACTGGATCTCGTCCTCGACGAAGACGACGCGGGCCTGCGAGTGCGCCAGGATGTATTCGACCTGATCGGGGAGGTTGGAGGGGTAGATCGGAACCGGGATGAATCCTCCGAGGATGATGGCGATGTCGGCCAGGCACCACTCCACGCGCGTGGAGGAGAGGATCGCCACCTTGTCCCCCCGGGAGAGGCCGAGCGCCATCATCCCGTTCGCCATCTCCCGGACAGCGCTCCCGACCTCCCGGTACGTCATCGGATTCCACTTCCCGTCGCGCGGGATGAGGTACCGGACGGAGTCGCCCCCCTCCTCGATCCGGTTCAGGAACATCTGGTTCAGCGTTCGTTCTTTCATTGCGACCTCCGGGGATCCCTCTGGGAACCCCTCTTCCTACCGGAAAAACGGCAGAACATCGTCGAACGTCACCATCCCCCTCCGCAGGAGATCTTCCGCCGAGGGGAAGGCGGACAAAAGATTCTCCCCGAGGATCTGCTCCATCCTCTCCTCGAGGGAGGCGCCGGACAGTACCTGGTTCTGGACGCCGGGGGTGAAGGGGAGCAGATCGAACAGGGCCATTTTCCCGGAATACCCCGCGCCCTGGCATCGGGGGCACCCGCCGGGGACGTAGAAGGAGACCTCCCGAACCAGCGTTTCCAGACGTTCCCGGTGGCGCTCCCCCGCGAGCCGCAGGGGCGGCACGGCCGGAACCGCCCTCCGGCAATCGGAACAGAGAAGATCGACGAGCCGCTGGTGCATGACAAGCCGGACGACCCGCGCAAGAAGGAACGGGTCGACCTCCAGGGAGAACAGGGTCAGAAGCGTCCGGCGGAGGTCGATTCCCTGCATCCCGCAGAACACGGGGATCCCTCTCCTTGCGATGTGGACCAGATCGAGAAGCTCTTCCCGGCCGGCCACGCGCTCGATCGCCAGCGCATCCGGCTCAAGCGTCTCGGCAAGCCGCCCCCATGTCCCCCCGAACCGTTTCTCGACCTCCCGGCGCTCCAGCTGGATGTACCCGTCGTTGCGGAAACGGTGGGTCTCCTCGACGGTGACGACGCGCCTGCCCGGAAAGTGCGCCTCCCGGAGCATCGCGAAGATCGTCGTCGCCACGCCCCCCTCCCCCGGGGAGGAGACGAGGCAGAGACCGTCCCCCGACGAAAGGAGACGCCGGGTGACTTCCGTCTGGTCCGGGTGGAACCCGATCGAGTCCAGGGCGATGACCGACTTCAGGTCCGGGAGAACCTTCACGACCGCCTCCTCCCCGGAGAGGCCGCGGAGAATGCTGATCCGGAAGGCGCGGATTCCGGTCGCCGTCTCCAGCTGGAAGATGGACTCTTCCACCGGTGCGCGGCCCGCGGGAAGTCCCGCCAGTTCCGCGAAGGCGTCCACGAGGGCCCCCCGGAAACGGAGGGGGAAGGAGAGCAGGAGCGATTTCCCTCTCCCCGAGTCCCCAGAGACCGCCACGCTTCGGCCCGAGGGGTAGATCCGGACGGTGCCGATTCCGGCCTTCGCCGCGTGGAGAAGAACGTTTTCCGCCAGCCTCCGGCCACGGCCGCGGGCAATCCACTCCCGTGCCTCGTCCCTGCCGATCGCGCCGGCCATCGCCTCCCCGGGGGGAAGCGAAAGGGCCTCGGGGTAGAAGCGTTCGAGAATGCGCGTGATCGTGCGGACGGGACAGACGACGAGCGTAACGCTCAGGCCGGTCATTTCCTCGATCCGGGAGAACGCGTCGTTCTGGAACGGGTCGACGACCGCGAGGGTAAGACGCCCCTCCTCCCGGGAAACGGGGACCGCCAGGTTCTCGCGCGCCACCGTCTCGGGGAGGATCTCGGAGAAGGAAAGCGGCACGGCGTCCGGATCCACCTCGAGGAACGGAATCCCCAACGTATTCGCCAGGACCCATCCCTTCGCGTCGGAGTGGAGGATGCCGGAGACGATCGCCGCCTCCACCGCCGGGATTCCCTTCCCGGCCCCTCGTGCCTTCAGGGTCTTCAGCGCCTCGGGAGAGAGATAACCGAGCTTCAGGAACGTGTCGAGGAGTTCGGTCTGGGAACCACGCACGACGCCCGCCTTTCCGCAACCGCCCGGGATTTTCGGGGAGACCGGTTTATTTAGAACTTTATTAAAAAGGGGTGGGAAAGTAAAATGTTTCATACCTGGGACAAACGGAAAGATCCGGAGGAAACGGTTGCGGACAAAGGGATTTTCGCTGGTCGTTCCCGTTCTTGCGATCACCCTGGGAACGGGAGGATGCCTCGTCACCGCTTCCCAATACGACGCAAAGACGAGAGAAACCGACTCGCTCCGGGATGCCCTGGCGGTGACCAACAAGGAGAACGCCATCCTCGAGGCGAAATATACGGCGGTCCAGAAACAGCTTGCCGACGAGATGGAGGCGAACGCGGCCCTTTCCGCACGGTCCGGGGCGCAGGAGAAGGAGCTCCAGAAGGCCAAGGAGGATCTCGCCTCGATCGGCAGAACATTCGAGGGTACGCGAATCACCCGGGAAGAGCTGATCTCGGAACTTCTGGAAAAGGAGAAGGCGACCGGCAAAAGGATACAGCAGCTGAGCGAATTGGCGCAGGCATGCGATAGGGAAAGGGAAATTCTCAGGAAGAACGTCGCCGACCAGGAGGCGGCCATCTCCGGGCTGGAAGAGCAGGTTGCGGAAACCCCCGACATGGAATCCCTCCGGCGGGAGCGGGATATCCTGCTCGGCCGCGTCGAGCGCATCCGGGAGGATCGCCTCCTGGAGGAAAGACGCAGGGACCTCCGGTTCGCGGAGCTCGCGGAGACGTTCTCCGGAATCTCCCCCGAGATCGCGGCGGCGCCGGTCGGCCCCGCCATGCGCATCCGGGTGCCCGACACGGTTCTCTTCGCGAACGGGGAATCGACCCTGACGGATGCCGGAAAGAAAGTGATCGGGGAAATGGGGAAAGCGGCGTCGGAATTTCCCGCGGCGGCGATCCTCGTCACGGCAAAGGGGAAGTCGAAGACCGACGAGATCCTGGCCCTGCTGACGAAGGGCCACTCGGTGAGCCGGGATCGGGTGTCGGCCAGCGCCGGAAGCAAGGACCGGGAGACCGAGCTGCTGCTCGTCATCCCCTGAACGGGACGGGCCTCCGGCTGCCGGGGGCCGCTTGAGCGGATTGCACATTTTCCACGAGGAGGAGGGACGGACAGGATGGACGTCTTCGACAGCATGAAGGGGCGGCAAAGCATCCGGAGGTTCCGGAAGGATCCGGTCCCTCACGACAAGATTCTGCGGATGGTCGAGGCGGCCACCTGGGCGCCGTCCGCGGGAAACACCCAGAACGCAAGATTCCTCGTCGTGGAGGATCCCGCCCTTCTCGCCCGGATGAAGGGGATCGTGGACGACCTTCTTTCCCGGATCACGGGGAAAGAGATCCCCCCCGACAAGATCAACTACCACAACCTCTTCGCCGCAGCGCCTGCCGCGGTCTGCGTGGTCGGGAGACCGTACGAATCGGCGACGGACCGCAACCTGCGGGAGAAAGACCCGGAGAGGCACAGGATGCGCCGCTACCAGGTGAACGCCGGCCTCCAGAGCGTCGCCTCCGCCATCACCCAGTTTCTCCTGGCGGCGTATTCGCTGGGCTACGGCACGTGCTGGATGACCGGCCCGCTCGTGGCCAAACCGGAGCTCGAATCCGCCCTCTCCATCCGTCCCCCCGAGGAACTCCTCGCGGTGATCGCCCTGGGGATCCCGGACTCGCCCCCTCCGAAGCCGCCCCGGAGGCCGCCGGAGGAGATCACGGATTTCCGGTAGGGCCCGTTTTCTCGAACCGGAGACGCTTGATCCGGAACCGCTCGGTTTCGGCGACGGTGACCCGGTACCCGTAGGCGAGGAACGTGACAACCCCCTCCGGAACGCCCTGGAGGCAGTCCAGCGCGAAGCCTCCCGCGGTCTCGTAGGTGTCCCCCAGGGGGATGTCGATGCCGTACTCGTCGCGGAGGAGCCGGACCGGGGTCGCGGCGGGAACCGAGAGGGCCCCGTCTTTCTCCCACTCCGGGATCTCGGGGGGTTCCGCACCCTCCGCCAGCCTCCCCACGATCTCCTCGAGAAGGTCGTGGATCGTGATGACGCCGCAAAGCTTGCCGTGCTCGTCGATGACGACGGCCATGTGGACCCTCGTCCGCTGGAACTGCCGGAGCAGGTCCGACACGTTCATCGATTCGGGGACATAGACCGGCTTCTCGATGAACGGCTCCCACTGTTCGGCCGCCCCCGGCCGGAAGAAACTCCGGGAGGAGATGATCCCGTCGATGTCCTGTCCGCCGCGGCTCAGCACGGGGAACCGCGAGAAGCCGGTCTCCCCGACGATAGCCGCCGCGTCCGCGTGCGCCATCCCTATCCGCAGGCACACGACGTCGGACCACGGGGTCATCACCTCGCTCACCACGGTCTCCCCGAACCGGAGGATCCCCTCGATCATCATCCCTTCCGCGTGATCGATCGTGCCGTGCTCCGCCCCCTCCCCGATCACATCGAGGATCCCCTCCTCCGACCCGAAGCGGATGTCCATGAGGGCTTCGGGAACATACCGCTCCCCGAACAGGAACCGTCCCAGGCGATCCAGCAGCCTCGCGGGACCGGCGGCCCCCTTGAGCGCGCGCAGGCCGATCCTTCCTCCGCGCCGAAGGATCCGGCGGGGGTGGGTCATCGCGCCCCGCGTCGCGAGGTTCTCGAGGGTAAAGAGGAGGAGCAGGAAGAGAAGAACCCAGCCGGCCGCCGACGCCGCCCCCGCCCACCCCCGCAGGCGGTCGAAGAGGGAGAAGGCCGCCGCGCCGGCGCAGAGTCCCGCGGTCGACTTGTACGCCAGCCCGGCCACATAGAGGGCGAAGGGGTGTCGCACCTCGGGGGCCCGGACGGCGACGAGCAGCAGGCCGGCGATCTCCTCCCCGGCGGACGCATCCTCCGCCAGCCCCTCCTC
>DOTC01000228.1 GCA_003513855.1 Deltaproteobacteria bacterium
TACCTGTCGTGATCTCCCGGCTCGAATACGATGGGCTCGTTGCCGCCGCGCTCCGCGAGGATGCCCCGTTCGGCGATCCCTTCGGCTCTTCCTTCCAGGGAAAGGCTCGAGGCGCGTTCGTCGCGGGGGCCAAGGGCGTCTTCTGCGGGGGGATGGTGGCCGTCGAGGTGTTCCGACAGGTCGATCCGCAGGTCGTCTCGACGTTCCTCCGGGAAGGAACCCGGGTGGCCCGGGGGATGAAGGTCGGGGATGCGGAAGGGGCGGCGGCGGCGCTTCTCCGCGGGGAGAGGGTTGCCCTGAATTTCCTCCAGCGCCTCTCCGGCATCGCGTCGACCACGGCCGCGTACGTCGAACGGGTGGCGCCGCACGGCACCCGGATCCTGGACACGCGGAAGACCACGCCGCTCCACCGGGCACTGGAAAAGCACGCCGTGCGGGTCGGCGGCGGAACCAACCACCGGTTTTCCCTGTCCGACGGGGTGCTCATCAAGGAGAACGCCATCCGGGTGGCGGGCGGCGTCGCCATGGCCGTGGCAGCGGCCCGCAGGACGGTTCACCACCTCTCCCGGGTTGAGGTGGAGGTGGAAAGTCTCGAGCAGGCGGAAGAGGCGCTCAGCGCCGGAGCGGACGCCCTGCTTCTCGACAACATGGCTCCGGAGGCAGTCCGGGAGGCGGTGGTCCGCTTCGGGGACCGGATCCTTCTCGAGGCGTCGGGAGGAATCCACCTGGGGAACGTGGGGGAATACGCCCGGACCGGCGTGCCCGCGATTTCGGTCGGCGCCCTTACGCATTCCTCTCCGGCGCTCGACATCTCCTTCGAGATCCAGACGTGAAACGGTCCTGCCCCGGTGTGCTCGCCTTGTGCATCCTTTCCCTGATCCCCCTTTCGATCGGGAACGCCGAGGAGAGTGGAACGGGGGAATACCGGCTCTACGAGGCCACGGCGGCAACGGTGAACGGCGAAGTCCTCTTCCTGTCCGACGTCGTCCGGGAGACATGCCTCAGAGGGTGCGGGGCCTTCCCGGGGGACGAGCGGGCCGTGCTCTCCCCACCCGAGGCCCGGAACAGTCTGATCGCGGACACCCTCGTCAGGCAGGAGGAGGAGAAACTGGCGCTGGGGACGATCGACAACGCATCCCTGCAGGAGGCAGCGGCCGGGGCGCTCGACATCATGAGGGCATGTCCTTCCCCCTGCGCCCGGGAGGTTTCCGGCGAGCAGGTCCGGGAGTACGCGGCGAGGAGGCTTCTGGTCCGGGAGTTCCTCCGGAACCGCGTATCGGTGTTCGTCGACGTGAGCGAGGAAGTGGTCCAGAGGGAAATCGAGCACCGGGCCTCGCGCACGGGAGTGCCGGCGGGAGACATTCCGCCGGACGTGGTCAGGAAAGAGCTCTTCGACGAGGAGACGGCGAGGGAGGTTCGAAACTGGTTCGACAGGGCGACATCCAAATCGAAGATCCTGCTGTCTCCTCTGGAGGAGAGATGAACGGGGAAAAGTACGCCGTCACGGTGCGGTCCTCGTTTTCCGCGGCCCACCGGCTCCTGGAATACCAAGGGAACTGCGAAAGGCTCCACGGGCACAACTGGCAGGTGGAAATCACCGTGGAGTCGGGGTCGCTCGATTCCCGGGGGATGGCGCTCGACTTTCGGGAGATGAAGACCGCCCTGGGAGAAATCCTCGCACGGATGGACCACAAGTACCTGAACGAGGTTCCGCCGTTCGACCGAAAGAACCCGTCATCCGAGAACCTCGCCCGCCACATCTTCGACGAGATGGAGCGGAAGATCCCGCCTCCCGCGCGGCTGTCCCGGGTAACGGTCTGGGAGTCCGAGGATGCGTGGGCCGAATATTCCCGCCCCGGCCGCTAGCCCTGCTCCGTCCGAAGCGAATCGTTCAACCCCTGGAGCAGCAGCTCCAGGTTGATCTTGTGGACCTTTGCCCCGTGCTCGAGGTCCTCGTACTGGGAGAGCTGGCAGTCCGCGCAGTCGATCCCGAACCTCTGGAACACGGCGACTGTCTGGGGATATCTCCGGAGGACGTCTTCGATCTTCATCTCCTTGTGGATCATGGCTGCCCTCCTGGCGGGGATGTCCTGATCTTAGCACAGTCGTCCCTTCAGGGGAGGTCGAGGAATCGGAGGGGGGGAGGTTCCGGAATCCGCCCGATTTTCCTGGCGAGCAGGAAGAACCGCTCGAGCCCCTCGATCTCTCCGGAGAGGTCGTAGGAGAGGTTCCGCCAATACTCCGTCAGGAAATCCCGGGGGATCCATTCCGGGCCGGAGAGGAGGCCGTCTTCCTGATCGATCTCCTTGCGGGCTTCCTCCTTCGCCGCGGCCAGCGTGCGGGCGAACCGCCGGAGGGTCGTTTCCCGCTTCCGGAGAGAGTCCCGGGAGACGATCCAAAGGGCGAAGACGAACGGCGTTCCCGTCTCCCGGTGCCACCACTCCCCGAGATCGGTGACATGGTCCGCAACTCCGTCCAGGCTTGCCCGGATCGCCTCGTCGCCGATGGCGAGGTACGCCGGGTAGCGTTGAAGCGCCTCGCCCGCGGAAAGGGAGGTGCGAACGAGCCGGTTCCGCTTGCGGAGGAACTCCCGCAGAAGGATCTCCAGGAGGATGATCGAGGTGTCGGAACCGCTCGTGACGGCGATCGGGTCCCCGGGGAGATCGTTCACGGGACGGTGGGAGAACAGGAGGACGCTCATGACCTTCGATCGGGAGGAAATCGAGATGTTCGGGCACAGAAGATATCGCTGCGGGAATTTTCCGTACTCGATCGAAGAGGACGGCGCGATGTCCAGTTTTCCCGAGCGCAGTTTCCGGTTGAGCTCGGACGGATGTCCCGAGACGAACCGGACGTACTCCACCGGAAAGCGCGTCTCGAGCGCACGGAAGATCGGGAAGAGGTTCAGGAAAGGGATCTTCCCCACGCGCAGCATCGGGTTCGGAGTCATTCGTGTCGTAACGCCTCGATGGGGTGAGGCGCGGCGGCCGTCGCAACGACGGGAACGGCCGCCGTGCCGATGATCTTCCCCCGTCTCACCGGACGGAGATCCCATCCTTTTCGAGGATCGTCCCGACGGCGCGCCACAGACGGGTCTGGGACACGTGTGCGTCCGTCCTTGCCCTCGACTCCGTGAGAAGGGCCTGGGCGTAGTCTTGCTGAACCTCGAGGAGCTGCGTCGTCGTCGAGCTTCCGAGGGCGAGCTTCCGTTCCTCCGCCTGGAGCTTTCCCCCGGTCGCGGCGACGGAGGCGGCGGCCGCGTCGACACGCGCAAGCGCGGACGTCAGATCCCGGCGTGCCTTCCGGACCTCCGTCCGGATCCGGGCCCTGAGCTCCTCCTCCCGCAGGCGCTGCTGCTCGAGGACCCTGCGCGCGCGGGCCAGATCGGCCTGCTCCCGCTGGAATTTCCAGGGGATCTCGGTCGACAGGCCGACGAACCAGTTGTAGTAATCCCCCGAGACGAGGTTTCTGAGGCTCTCCCCATAGCCTCCTTCGAGTCCGGTCCCCACCCCTTCGTCGGGGAACAACGGGTTGGCGAACGGCGTCCCTGCGAATCCGGAAAGACCCCCCGATGCGGTAAGCGAAAGGTCGGGCAGGGTCCCGTTCCGGGCGACAGTTTCCTGGACTTCTGCCTGGCGTGTTCGGGCGGCGAAGGCCGAAACCTCGGGACGCCGACGCAGAGCCTCCTCGAAGGTGTCGCCGGCGTCCGGAGGGAGCGGTACCTCCCCGGGTGCGACCGGGACCAGTCGCTCATCCCATTCCTGGTCGGCCCTGAGCCCGAGGACGATCTTCAGGTCGTCCTCCGCGTTTCTTGCCGACGCCTCGGCCCGGAGAAACTCCTCTTTCCGCTCCGCCACGGCGGCTTCCGCGTACAGACGATCCGACGGTGCGGCGAACCCGGCTTCGATCCTCGCCGCGGTCTGATCGAGCAGCTGTTCGCCGAGGGAAAGGGCGGTCTTCCTCACCTCGACCTCGCGCGAAGCTGCATGGAACGCAAGGAACGACGTCCTTGCCGACGCAACGGTGTCCATCACCTTTGCCAGCCAGTCCCCGGCGCCTGCCTCCGCCCCGGCGCGGGCGATTTTGAGAGGTGCCTCGGTGACCTCTTTCCCGGAATGTTTCAGAAGCGGGTGGCGCGCCGAGAGGGTCAGACCCGTCCTGTACTCGGGGTTGAACAGCGAGAGAGCGGAGCCCGCTTCCAGCATCTGGTTCTCGAACGTGAGGGAAAGCGTGGTTCCGGACCGGAGAAGCTCGGAGACTTCCGCGTCGAATCTCCAGAGTCTCTGGTCGATGGTAAAGGTTCCGGCGATCGAGGAGCCGGTCGGCCCGATGGCGCGGCCGAAGGAGACGTCTCCGGAGAGTCTCGGCAGGAAAACCGCCTCCTCCCGGGGAACGCCCAGCCAGACTTCCTCCCGCACGGACCGGGAGACGGCGACGCCGATGTTGCTGCGCAGGGCCTCTTCCACGCACTCCCCCATCGTGATCTCCCGGAAGGGGAGAACGCTCCCCGGGTCGGCAAGCGCGGTCGCAGCGGACGCGAGAAGAAGGAGAGAGGGGAAAAACGGGTGAATGTTCATCGCGATCCTTTTCCGGATTTTCCCGCCGATAGTGTACCACGTCGATCCGGAGGAGTTGACGACAAGCGGGGGCGGACCAAGCGCGGGGACTTCTTGACGAAGGGATGCGAAATTCCAATAATGAGAGAGCATATTTTCCGGAAGGGTGCCGGATGGACGGGAAGTCGCTGAAGAAGTTCGTGCCTCGGAACGCCGCCTTCCGCGAGGCCCTGTCTCTCCTGCGCGCCTTCCGCGCCGAGGGCACGGCACGAATCGTCGCCGATACCCTGACCGCGCGCCTGTAGCCCGGGTGTGCGCATCGTTTCGGGGAAATGGCGGGGCAGGCGGCTTCGCACCCCGAAGGGGCGGTCGGTGCGGCCGACCGCCGACCGCGTGCGGGAGGCGATCTTCAACATCCTGGGAGACAGGACGGAGGGAGCGCGGGTTCTGGACCTGTTCGCGGGGACCGGAGCGCTCGGCCTGGAGGCCCTATCGCGCGG
>DOTC01000065.1 GCA_003513855.1 Deltaproteobacteria bacterium
AGGAGACAAGCGCCATCGTGATCACCCCCATCGACTTCTGGGCGTCGTTCGACCCGTGGGAAAACGCCATGACCGCCGCGGAGAGAATCTGGAGCTTCCGGAATCCCCGGTTCAGGGTCGACGGGTGGAACCCTTTGAAGGCCCAGAAGATCCCGATCATGATGAGGAATGCGATGAGCGTCCCCGCCACCGGGGAAATGACGATGGCCGCGACGATTTTCGAGATGCCGCTCCATTTCAGGACGCCGACCCCGCGCGAGGCGATCACCGCGCCGATGATCCCGCCGATGATCGCATGCGAGGAGGAGGAGGGGATTCCGTAGTGCCAGGTGACAAGATCCCAGAAGATCGCCCCGAGGAGGGCCGAGAGGACGACGGTCTGCGACACGAAGCTGGGGTCCACGATCCCCTTGCCTACCATCGTCGCCACGTGCGTGGAGACCAGCGCTCCGACAAAGTTGAGCCCCGCCGCCATGACGATGGCGTTCCGGATCGACAGGGCCCNNCACCCGGTCCGCCTCGTTCTCCAGGGAATTCACCTCGACGCAGTGCTCGTACACTCCGTCCATTTTCGTGGACAGGTGGGCAATCCCCCGGTGAAGTTCCCGGGTCGATTTCAGGATCAGGAATCCGAGCTCCTTTGCCTGGGGAGTGGACTCGGTGATCTTGTAAAGTTGTATCCGGTTGGCGGCGCCGTGGATCAGGTCGATGACGTCGTCGATCGAGGAGGTGAGCGCCAGGATGTCCTCCCGGTCGATCGGCGTGATGAAGGTCGTGTTCAGCTTCTTGATGATCTCGTGGGTAAGGGTGTCCCCCTTGTGCTCGATCTCCTCGATCTGGCGTGCTTTCTCCTTGACGTTTTCGAAGTTGTCCAGAAGATCCTTGAGCACCTCGGCGCCATCCATGGCGTTCTGTGCCGCTTTCTCGAACATTGCGAAGAATGCTTCGTCGCGGGGGATGATCCGGAACATGGCGTCCGCTCCTCGTCTGGCATGTTCGTGACAGGAACCCGGTGGCTTAATTGATCGGCAACCCGGAACGAAAGGCCGGGGGAAGACCGTGGCCGACCTCGGATTCGTTTCCCGACGCCATCCCGGCGAGCTTTCGCTCCGCGCCGGCGACCAGCTCCTCGATGATCTCGGCGACGGGCTGGATCTTCTTCGCGAACGCGACGCTCTGCCCCGCCATCAGCGACCCGTGCTCGATGTCGCCGTCGATCACGGCCCGCCGGAGGGCGCCGACCCAGAACTCCTCGAGTTTTACCTGGCCCTCCTCCTTCGTCATCTCCCCGGACTTCACTTTGTTGAGGAGCTCGAGCTGGAGCCGGTTGAAGTCCTGCGTCCCCTCGTTGACGATGGCGCGCACCGGGATGGTGGGCAGGGAAGGGTCGAACTGCGTCGTGGGCATGGCATCCCGTGCGTGCGCCCGGATGAAGGCCTCCTTGAACCGCGGGTGCGCGATGCACTCCTCGGCGACCACGAACCGGGTGCCGAGCTGCGCCCCGGCCGCCCCGAGCGACAGGTACTGGGCGATCATCTCTCCCGTGCCGATCCCCCCCGCCACGAAAACGGGAATCTCCTTGATATGATTGAGGAGAAATTCCTGCGCGAGGACGGAGGTCGCCACAGGCCCGATGTGCCCCCCCGCCTCGTTCCCCTCGATGATGATGGCGTCCACCCCCTGCTTGATCAGCCGCTTCGCCAGGGAGAGGACCGGCGCGAAGCAGAGGACCTTCGCCCCCGCGGCCTTGACCTGCTCGATGTCCTTCCCCGAGGGGATGCTGCCTGCGAAGATGGCGAAGGGCACCTTCTCCCGGACCACGATCCCGATGTGGGACCGGAAGTTGGGCGCCACCGTGATCATGTTGACCCCGAAGGGGAAATCGGTTTTTGCGCGGGTTTTCCGGATCTCCTCCGCCAGCATCTCCGGAGGCATGTTTCCCCCCGCGATGACGCCGAACCCTCCGGCGTTCGAGATGGCGGAGACGAGATGGGATTCGGACACCCACGTCATGGCGCCGCACAGGATCGCATACCGGGTGCCGAGGAAATCGGTCCCCTGTTTCCACACTTTCGGCAGATAATGCAATTCCATCCGGGCACTCCCGCGGCACGTTCTGCTAATCCTGTGAAATATACCACGGCAAATGGGTGATGAGTGAAGAATCTGGAACGACAGGAACGGGTTCTCTGCTACACTATCCGCCGATGGTCCGCCAATCCGAAATGTACGACGTCACCGTCATCGGCGCAGGCCCGGTCGGGCTGTACGCGGCCTACTACGCGGGCCTGCGGGACTGCAGGACGAAGCTGATCGAGACGTATCCGCAGGTGGGCGGCCGCCTGATCTCCATGTACCCGGAGAAGGAGATCTTCGACGTCGCCGGCCATCCGAAGATTCTCGCCCGGGACCTCATCGTCCAGCTCACCGAGCAGGCGATGCAGTACCGCCCGACGGTCGTCCTCGGCGAGAGAGTGAAGGGCCTGCAGATCCTCGGGGAGCGGGTGATCGAGCTGACGACCGCGAGGGGGCTCCACTACTCCCAGACCGTGGTGATCGCAGCGGGGTGCGGGGCGTTCGTGCCCCGGAAGCTGGACATCCCGCAGCTGATCGACCTGGAGGGCCACGGGATCTACTACTACCTCACCTCCTTCGAGCCCCTGCGGGGGAAGAAGGTCCTCGTCGTGGGCGGCGGGAACAGCGCGGTCGACTGGGCGCTTTCGCTCGAGGGGATCGCCGCGGAAGTGACGCTTGTCCACCGGATGTACAGGTTTCAGGCCCACGAGGCGATGGTCGACAGGCTCCTCGCCTCGAACGTTACCGTGAAGTTCCCTTATTTCGGCCTGAAGGAGGTCACGGGGGAGGAGAAGGTCACGGGAGCGGTCATCTGGAACGAGCGCAGCGGGAAGGAGGAACGGATCGAGGTCGACGCGATCGTGCTCTCCATCGGGATGCTGACCAACCTCGAGCCGTTCCGGCAGTGGGGCCTCTCCATCGTGGGAAACGGCATCGCGGTCGCCACGGACATGTCCACCAACATGCCCGGCGTGTACGCGGCAGGGGACATCGTGACGTATCCCGGGAAGATCCTGCTCATCTCCGCGGGCGCGGGGGAGGCCGCCACGGCGGTCAACGCGGCCAAGGAGCATATCGACGCGGGGGCTCTCGGGAGGTAACATCCCCCGCGCGCCACCGCCGGCCACGGGGTCTCTCCCCAGGGGACCGGGCGGCCGACCGGGGGCTCATCCTTCCCCGGGGAACCGTTCCTTCCATGCCCTGCGAAGCTCTTCCGCCCGGTTCGAGAAGACGCCGTCCGCGCCGGACTCGACGAGCCGGAGGAACTCCTCCTCGTCGTCCACGGTGTACGGGATGAGGGGAAGCCCCGCCTCCCTCACCTTCCGGATGCGGAGCACCGAGAGCCTGCCGGCATCCGGGTGGATCGACGCGAGGGCGTGCCGGAGGCAGAAGGCGATGTCGGACGTCGAAGGGCGTCCGGTCACCAGCCCGCAGGGGATGTCCGGCCGGGAGGAGCGCGCGACCCGGCACTCTTCGCGCAGCGAGGACGAGAGAACGACCTCCCCCCGGTACCGCATGCCGTCGATCACCCCGAGGGAGGCGTGCACCCCTCCGTCCGTCTTCACCTCGATGTTGACGGGGACGGCGCCCCGGATCAGGCCCAGCACGTCCGCAAGGAACGGGAGCGGCTCCCCGTTGTTGAGCCGGACGCTCCGGAGGCGGGCGGCGTCGCATCGGGCCACCGCCAGGTTTTCTTTCCCGGTGCGCCCCGTCCGCGCGTCGTGGATGACCACCGGCTCCCCGTCCGCGGACAGCCTCACGTCGCATTCGATCATGTCGGCGCGGTCCGCCAGGGAGAGCGAGAACGCCTCGAGGGAGTTCTCCAGGGCCCGGCGGGAAGCCCCCCGGTGCGCGATGACGATCGGGGGAGACCCCTTCTCTCCCCGGGAAAGAATCCTCATGCATGTAAGATATCCCACACTGCATGCAGGGAAAACCATCTATTACCAAGTCCTACGGGGGAAGGTATTGATTCAGCATAATTTCGCATTGGTAGGAAGTGCGGGGGAGTGAGCATAATGGGCATATAGGGTCAGGATGGGAAGGCAATCCGCAAACCGGCGCAAACAGAATAACGTCATCCGGGGAATAGGTTGATCGGGAAAGAAGGCAGATTTCCTGTCCGGCCTTTCCCCGGATTTAACCCAGATTGCAGGTCTAAGTCGGAGGGCAATCGTCGGCTTCAGCCTGTGGTTAGGTGGCTGTTCAGGAATGTTTTAGTCGCACCTTGGCCGCCCATAATGGTGCTGTGAAATCCGCTCCCAAAACCGGAATCCATAGACGACCTTGCATCACATTGTAAGCTGAGTCTCCGATCCGAGAATAAGGAGCAAACCCCAGATAGCGAATGCCCCGAGAATCACCCGTCCGTCCTTCTCCCTACCGTATAGTCCGCCCAACGTTCAGGCGAAACTGTGGGGCCTCGGCGAAAAACACGGCGAGCTGTCAGCTGCAAGCGGTAGTTGGGCGGCGCGCCTCACTTCGACATCCCGCTCACCGCCCAAGCTCTTGCCCTGAGGTTAATGCTTCCGTCGCCTTCAACCTTCAGGCGCCTGTAAAGTCGCTCCCGGAGTAGATCGCGGCGTGCTTGCGATAACGATGCGGCGTACGACGGCGCGGGGCCTGTACCCCTTAGGAACGGAGTCCAGAAGTCCTGGAAGTCCTGGAAACGTGTCGGGACCTCCAAAACGTGATTGACGACCTGCCGAAGTCCCGCTCCGACGAAGAGAGAGTTTAGGGCCCCCGGTCGGCAGAGCGGGAATCGAAGGCCCTCGTCGAAATGTGTCGCCAGCGGGTCAAGTGCAACCGCTTCGTCCCAAAAGCAACGGAGGAACTCAAGGCCATCGCTGTAGTCCCATACATACGCAGCGACCATTCCCCCGCGGCGCAATCGTTCGATCATGAATCCGATGGCACGTGCGGGATCCGCGACGAAGTTGAGAACCAATCCCGAAACCACTCGATCGAAGGCCCCAGCCCCCCCCGGAAGATCCTCGGCGCCTGTCACCACGAAGGAGACCCGGTCGTCGGGTACCGTCTTTCGAGCATGGTCGACGAAGGAGCATGATGGGTCACACGCCACTACCGTCGCGGGGCCGGCGAGTTCGCAGATTGCGCGAGTGAGAGCTCCTGTGCCGCACCCGACGTCGAGCCACTGAGCCCCAGGCAGCGGAGCCAGCCAGCTGATGAATGCGCGTGCGAGCGGTCGGCTCCAGCGCCCCATGTAGTTCTCATATGCGTCGCCCGCTGTCCATTTGTCGTTCGGTCCACTCACACCCTCAACCTCGAAGAGTCCGCCCAACGCTCCGGCTAAGCGGCGGGCGCTCATGCATTTCCTACAGGCGAGCCGCCAGCTTCCGCCTTTAGTTAGGCCGCGTTAAGAATAAAATAATCATGCTGATTTCAGCCAATTCAGTGCTGCATCTTTGTCCTTATAGTCAAAATGTTTCACTTTAGCCTGCACAAAATGCTTGGCGACTTGAGGCATGATCGACAGAAAACTGCTTTCGGTGACTGCAGCGATCTTCTTCACTTTGCGGTGATGGTTCTTGACGAATATTATATGCGAAAGAAAGGAGGCGAAATTTTCCCATCCCGGGAATGATTTCGTGTAAATCATCAAACCATTGAGTTTCCCTTTTTCTTCAATATACGGATCTACCTCACGAACCAGTTTTTCAAAATCGGCCGATTCCAATGGACCACTTGGCTCGAGGATCAATATTCCATCCGCTTTATTTAATTCATATTGGAGCAAAGCACCTCCTAATCCCATGTCCGTTTAACGCTCCGATAAACTGTGGGGCCTCAGGTTTTCGTCTCCCAGGCTGGAGGTTCACAGCATGAAGAACGAGTGATCGCTGGCGGGACTACGTCGAGGTGTTGAGTCGGATAATAGCAAAAGCAGATCACGGATAGGAGACAGAATTGGGGGAACCTGTAACGGTTGTCAGGGATATTCTCGGTCATNNTGGGAAACCCGCAAACCCCCGCAAACAGGAAGAGGGGCCGGAAGGAGAGGTAACCGAAATATAAAAGATTTTCCCTCCTCGCAGGATTACCATCTATAATCCCCTCATCATGATCCGCGTCATCTACAACCCCGTTGCCGGGCCGAAGATGGTGCGCAACATCACCCGGGTCCGGCAGGCCCTCGCCGCGGGGAAGACACCCTTCGAGGTCCGGGAGACCGCCGGCCCCCGGGACGCCACCCTCCTGGCCCGGGAGGCGGCCCACGTCGGGGTGCAGACGGTCGTCGCGGTCGGGGGGGACGGCACCGTGAACGAGGTGGTCAACGGGCTTGCCGGAACGGAGACGCGTCTCCTGGTCGTCCCTCACGGCACGGGAAACGTCTTCGCCACGGAGGTGGGGCTTCCGAAGTCCGTGGAGNNTTCCTGCTCCTGGCCTCCGCGGGGTTCGACGCCGAGGTGGTGGAACGGATGGGCACCCGGGGCAAGCAATACCTCGGCATCGCGGCGTACGTCCTGGCGGGTGCGGGCCATCTTCTCCGGGAACAGCCGGGGCTCTGGATGGAGCTGCCGGGGAGGGAACGTCTGTCGGCGCAGGCCGTCTTCGTCTGCCGGGGGAGAAAGTACGGCGGCGGGGTGATCATGGCGCCGCGAGGGAGCCTCGAGGGGAACACGCTCCAGGTGATCGCACTGCGCAGGCCCGGGCGCATGTCGATCCTGCGGTTCGTGATAAACGTCCTTCGGAAGAAACACACCCGTTCCCCGGATGTCCTGGTCCGGGAGACCCCGTCGATCCTCGTCCGTTCCCGGATCCCCTCCGCCGTCCAGGTGGACGGGGACTACCTCGGGCCCCTCCCCGTCCGCTTCGAGATGACGGACGTCTCCGTCCGGATCATCGTGCCGCCCACCTTTGCCAGGGAGAACGCGGGAGGCGCATCGCCGCCATAAGGGGGAACGCTTCCGGGCGCGGGGAAAAAAAGGGGCGGCTCTTCACCGCCCCCTCCGGCAATAACCGTGAAATTCGAATTTCCTTTTCCCCCAACCGGGATTAATATGGTTCTTTTCCGGCAAAAATCTACCCACGGAGGATTCTCTTCATGCGCCACCTGATTCTCGGAAGCGGGCCGGCAGGGATCGCGGCCGCGAAGGCCGCCCGGAAGATGGAAAAGGACGCCGAAGTCGTCATCGTGACCGAAGAGTTCGCCGCCCCCTACCTGCGGCCGAACCTCCCCGACGTCATCTCCGGCGAGAAGGACCCCTCCGCGCTCCCGGACCCGCAGGGGAAGGATCTCGCCGCCGCAGGGATCGAGGTCAAGTCCGGAAAGCGCGCAAGACGGGTGGACGCCGGCAGGAACCGGATTCTCTTCTCCGACGGCAGCGAGGAGACCTATAACTTCCTCTGCGTCGCCACGGGGGGGAAGCCGATCCTTCCCCTGGGCCTGACGGGAAGCTTCGGGGCATTCCTGTCGCTCAACTCCCTGAGCGACGCGCTCCGGATCAAGGC
>DOTC01000192.1 GCA_003513855.1 Deltaproteobacteria bacterium
TCTGGGGCGGGTCCCACGCCGTGTTCGCGTCGGACGGGCTGTTCAGCTTCGGGGCGCACCCGGAGGAGCCATGAGTCCCGACGTCAACCCGGAATGGTGGAAGGAGCTCTTCGACGAGGTCTACCTCGCGACCGATGCGCGATCGGTCTGCGACGACGAGGTCACCCGCCGGGAAATCGATCTCATCCTGGAATTGATCCCCCTGTCCCCGGAGCAGGAGATCCTCGATCTTTGCGGCGGCCACGGAAGGCACAGCATGGAGCTTTTTTCCCGCGGGTTTAAAAAGTGTACGGTCTTCGATTACTCGCAATTTCTCCTGGACCGGGGGAGGGCGGAGGCGGAGAGGCAGGAGAAAAAGATCGCCTTTCTCCAGGGGGATGCCCGGAACACCGGCCTTCCCCCGGGACGGTTCGACCGGGTCCTGGTCCTCGGGAATTCCCTCGGTTATCATTCCTCTCCGGAGGGGGACCGCGATATTCTCGCGGAAGCGATGCGGCTGCTCCGGAGCGGGGGCCGGCTGCTCCTCGATACGGTGAACGGGGAGACACTTCGCAGCCGGTTTCACCCCGTTGCCTGGCACGAAATCGGCGATGATCTCGTGGTCTGCCGAAACAGAAAACTGGACGGAGATGTCGTCTTTACCCGGGAGATGGTCGTGAGCAAGAAGAGCGGGCTGGTCAAGGACAGCCGCTATTCCCTCAGGCTCTATGAACCGGACTCGATGCGGGATCTCCTTTCGGGGGTCGGATTTTCCGGGATCGACGTCACCCGCGATTTTTCCCCCTTCCGGGAGAAGGGGGATCTCGGGTTCATGAACTTCCGCATGATCGTCACCGCGGCGAAACCGTGAGCCGGACCATGGCAGAACATTCCACCGGGATCTTTTATCATCCGTCCTTTTCCCGGCGCAGTTACTTGACCGTCGGGACGCGCCTGGCCGACTTTCCCATGGCCCTGGAACCGATCTTGAGAAGCAAGGGCGTCAAGCTGTATGAGCCGGGGCCGGTCCCGAGCGAACTGGTGCTGAAAGTCCACACCCCGACCCTTGTCGAAGGGGTGAAAGGAGACCCCCTCTGCTCGACCGCCTGGCACTCGGCGGGGGGCGTGGTGATGGCGGGAGAGAAGATTGCGGAAGGGGAAATCACCAACGCGTTCGCATTTATCGGCGCCGGCGGGCATCATTCGGGACGGCACTATTTCGGAGGGTACTGCTGCTTCAACGATGTGGCCCTCTGCATCGTCAACCTGCGCGAGAAGCACGGCTTGCGGCGGTTTGCCATCCTGGATACCGATGCCCACCACGGCGACGGTACCCGCGACCTTTTCCGGAACGATCCCGATATCCTCCATGTCTGTTTCTGCGGGACGGATTACGAATCCCCCGACGGGACNNCCCCCCGCGTCCGACGGTTCGGGCCCGACCTGATTTTCTGGTATTTCGGGTTCGACACCCACCAGGGCGATTACGGCGACATCGGTCTGACAGGGCAGTGCTACTGGGACATCGCTCTGCTGATGCGGGACCTGGCGGAAGAGGTCTGCGGGGGGAGGCTGGAAGTGGTCCTGGGCGGCGGCTCCCATACGCAGCTGGCCACCCGCCTGATCCCACCGATCATCGAACGACTGGCGGGCGTGACCGAATCCCCGCGGTAGCCGGCCGGGGCGGGTGCCTTTCTCAGGTCATGCGGACGGTTTCCAGCGAGTCGGCGAGGTAATCGGCTTCGGCGAGCTCCTCCCCTTTGTAGCTGTTGGTGACGGCCAGCACGCTGAGCCCCGCCATCTTNNAATGCAAGCGAGTAGCATTCCGGATCGGGCTTGCTTTTCCGGACATCCTCGGCGGTGACGACATGGGTGAAACAGTGGGCCGTTCCCAGTTGCTCCAGGATCGGGAGGATGTCCGAGCGGAGAGCCCCGCTGCAGATCGCCAGCGGAATGCCGGACGCATGCAGGGAGGTGATCGTCTGGACGGCTCCCGGGTAGGCACTTACCCCGTTTCGGATAACCTCCTGAAAGATAATGGATTTGGATTCTATCAACTCCCTCAGTCTCCGTGCGTCGAGATCGATGCCGTGGGCCCGGAAGGCTTCGAGAAACGCGTCCCGGTCGTCGAAACCCATATACGTATCCATGTACTCCTTCCAGGTGAACCCGATGCCGAGCGGGGCGAGAATTTCCTGAAAGGTCTCGTAGTGCAAAGGTTCGGTGTCGACGATGACCCCGTCGAAGTCGAAGATCACCGATTCCGGTCTGCTTACGGTAACGGACGGCATCACCATAAACCTTACAGCATCTCCCCCGCATGGATAAATACCGTTTTCCGGAAAGCGGGATTCGCCCATGCGCGGTAGAAGACGCTCCGCCGTTCCGTTATTCGCCGCGATCGTTGCGCTCCTCGTGTTCTCCGTTCCCTCCTGCGCCGGCCCCCGCACAGTGGACGGAAAGGTATCCCGGGTGATCGACGGCGATACCCTCACCCTCCTGACCCGCGAAGGGACGAAACTCCGGGTGCGCCTGTACGGGATCGACGCGCCGGAAATCCGCCACGAGGAGATGCCGGGCCAGCCGCACGGAGAAGAGGCGAAGGACGCCCTGGCGGCGCTGGTGCTGGGGAGGAGGGTGACGGTGGCAATCGTCGACATCGACGCCCACAGGAGGGTGGTGGGGATCGTGCGCTGTTCGGGAGAAGAGATCAACCTGGAGATGGTCCGAAGCGGGCACGCCTGGGCCTACAGGCGGTATCTGTCCGCCCCCTACGCCTCCGGGTACATCGACGCGGAGAAAGAGGCCAGGGGGAGGCGAGCCGGGTTGTGGAAACGGGAGAATCCGGATCCCCCCTGGGAGTTCAAGAGAAGAAGCCGGCATTGAGTCGGAACCCGATCCTTGATCCGGAGGATGCTTTCCGGCAGGCCTGTGGATAACATGTCCATTTTCCCTCCGGATTATCGTCCAACCGGAAAGAGGGATCTGTTTCTTGCTATGAATTTCCTTTAGAATCGAATATTTTCAGTGGTTCCCCGGAACAATTATCAGGAGAAGGGCCCATCCCTCCGGAGGGTGGTTTTCCACAGATTTTGGGGGATTCTTGTGGACAGGTTTGTGGAATCCGGACGGTGCGCCAGTCCTGCGTAGTCGGAAAAACGGGTTGCCTGTTTTTTAGGCATCCTCGCCGTGGCTGCCCGGGACCCCGCCTGGTCCTGCGGGACTATTCCCTGACCTTCTTCGCGCGATATTGGGAGTAGGCGTCCCGCACCGCGACGTACGGATCGATGGACGACTTTTTCAGATCCTCGTATTCCCCGATGGTGAGGGACACCCGGTTGACCGTGTAGAGCACGTAAGCGCCGACGACGAGTTTCGCGTTCTTCGTGTAGGTCGCCGGATGGAGGAAGAAGTCCCCTGCGAGGCCTGCCCCGTCCCGCAGGCTCGACGGTCCGATGAGCGGGATGACGAAGTAGAATCCGTGCCCGAGCCCGTATTTCCCCAGAGTCTGGCCCAGNNACCACCTCCCCGGAGTTCCGGATCTTCCCCTGAAGGAGGTTGTTCACCAACCGGATGGGCATCGCGATATTCGAGAAGAAGTTCTTCACGCAGACGCGTATCTCCTGGGGAACGACCGCCCGGTATCCCCGCGCCACGGGCTTCAAGATCCAGAAATAGGTCTTGTCGTTAAAGAGGAACAGCGCCCGGTTGAGAGGTTCGAGGGGATCCGCGATCGCGGGATGGCGGTCTTCCGCCCCGAAGGGGTCCTCCCCGAAATCGGTCTCCGGGGGGGACGAGTCGGGCATCGCGCCGTCCATGATTGCGGTTTCCGCCTTCTCCCCCGCATCCACGGCGAAAGCCGTCGCCGGGGCAACGAGCAGGAGGGCTACGAAGAGATGGGGAAGAAGCGATTTCCCGGCCATTTGCCGCTCCTTTGCTGCTCCGGCACGCGAAACGATGGTCATTAGGTTACAGAATTCCCCCGGAAGTTTCACTCCGGAAACAGGAAGGAGAGGGGGTTGTTCCGGGGGAGCTGTCCGGAAGGGCGACGGGGGGAACGTTTTCACGAAAATGGGAATCTAACCCTTCAAAGTGCACGGATCAGGCAAGCCGAGCCGTGCCCCGACCCGCAAACGCAGGGGAGAAGAAATGGTGGCGTTGGTCGAAACGATCGGAAAACGGGCCCTCGAGGCGATCAACCGGATGGGGAGGATGACCGTATTCCTCTACCGGTCGGCCGCAGCCCTCCTCATCCCCCCCTACCGGGTCCGCCGCATCGTGAAGCAGGTTCACTTCATCGGGGTGAAGTCCCTGTTCGTCATCGTCCTGACCGCTGCGTTCACCGGCATGGTCCTCGGTCTGCAGGGGTACTACACGCTCCGGAAATTCGGGTCGGAGGGCCTGCTCGGGTCCGCGGTGGCCCTTTCGCTCATNNTCCGCGCTGACCGCGGAGATCGGGATCATGCGGATCGGCGAGCAGATCGACTCGCTGGAGTCGATGGGGATCGACCCCGTAAAGTTCATCGTTACCCCCCGGCTCCTCGGGGCGGTCGTGTCGGTGCCGCTGCTCACGGCGATATTCGACGTGGTGGGCATCCTGGGGGGGTATCTCGTCGGGGTGAAGCTCCTCGGGGTGAATGCCGGCGTATTTTTCGGGCAGATGAAGGCCAGCGTGGAGTGGAAGGATGTGGCGAACGGGTTCGTCAAATCCCTCATCTTCGGGCTGATCATCGCGTGGGTCTGCACGTTCAAGGGNNTGACCTCGGTGCTCCTGTGAGCGACACGTCCTGGGTCTGCGAACCGTGCGGTCTCGAAGCGCTTCCCGCGCCGGAAGGGAACCCGGCCATCCGGCTGGTGGACGTCGAGAAGACCCTGGACGGGAAGAAAGTTCTCGACGGGGTCACCCTCGACATCCCCCGGCAGAGGATCACCGCGATCATCGGCCTGAGCGGGGCGGGAAAGAGCGTGATGCTCAAGCACATGATCGGGCTCATCCGGCCGGAACGNNCCGCTTCGGGATGCTCTTCCAGGGAGGCGCGCTCTTCGACTCGCTCACCGTCTTCGAGAACGTGGCGTTCCCCCTTCAGGAGAAGACGGAGATGGGGGAGGGGGAGATCCGAAAGAGGGTCCTTGCGCGCCTGGCGCAGGTGGGGCTGGAGGAAGCACAGGGGAAATTCCCGGACGAGCTGAGCGGGGGGATGGTGCGGAGGGTCGCGTTCGCCCGCGCGATGGTGACGGACCCGGAGATCATCCTGTTCGACGAGCCGACCACGGGACTGGACCCCATCATCCGGAACTCGATCCTGAACCTGATCTGCCACACGTATCACCAGCACGGCTTTACGATGGTGATGATCAGCCACGACATCCCGGAGATCTTCCAGTGGAGCCACTATGTCGTGGTGCTCCACGACGGGAAGGTGGTCGAAGCGGGCCCGACGGCGGAGGTGGTTTGTTCCGTCAACCCCTTCGTCCAGCAGATCATCCGGGGGGACATCACGGGGCCGGTCCATCTCATGTAGGGGGAAACGATGAAGCGACTGAACATCGAGACGGTTGTCGGCCTGTTCGTCCTTCTCGGGATCGCGTGCCTTGCCTGGCTTTCCGTCAAGCTCGGGAAGCTGGAGATCGTGGGCGGGGACTATGTTCCCGTGCACGCGGAGTTCGCCTCGGTCTCGGGGCTCAAGCCCGGGGTGAGCGTGGAGATCGCCGGGGTCGACGTCGGGAAGGTGGAGTCGATCACGCTCCGGGGCTACAAAGCCGATGTTTTGATGAAGATCCGGGGGGGGATCGACCTGCAGGAGGACACCATCGCCTCCATCCGGACCCGGGGGCTCATCGGGGACAAGTTCGTGAACCTGTCCCCCGGCGCGTCGGACCGCCTGATCCCACCCAACGGGAAGATCCGGGAGACCGAGTCCGCCGTGGACCTGGAGGCGCTGATCGGGGAATTCATCCATGGAAGCGCAAAGTAGAGTGGCCGGTTCTGCGTCGGGAGCGTGCCGGCTCCGCCTGCCGATGGTGCTCGTCATCCCGGTCTTGCTCCTGTGCCTGGCTCCCCCGCCGTCGCGGGCCGGGGACGCCACCGACCGGATCCGCGGGGCAATCGACCGGACGATCGGGATTCTCAAGGACCCTGCGCTTGCGGCGAAGGGGAAGGAGGAGGAGCGCCGCGAACTCCTGAGGAAGGAGATCGCGCCGGTGTTCGATTTCGGGGAGATGGCGAAGCGCTCCCTCGGGCCGAACTGGCGGGATCGCACCCCGGAAGAGAGGGACAAGTTCGTCGCGCTTTTCCGGGAACTGCTCGAGAATTCCTATCTCGGGAAGATCGAATCGTACCGGGGAGAGGTGATCCGCTACGGGGAGGAGACTGTCGACGGGCCCTACGCCCAGGTGAAGACCGTGGTTGTCACAACCAGGGGGCAGGAGATTCCGGTGCATTACCGGATGCGCGCGGACGGCGGCAGGTATATGATCTACGACGTCGTCATCGAGGGGATCAGCCTGGTGAACAACTACCGTTCCCAGTTCAACAGCATCCTGCAGAAATCGTCATTCGCCGAACTGATGGCGAAGCTCCGCTCCACGATCCGGGAGCAACAGAAGTCGTAGATTCCTTGGCGGCGATGGGGAAAGAAAGGGGAGGAAGATGAAACGGCTTGCGACAGTTGGTCTGGCGTCGATCGTCGGATGTCTCCTGTGTTTCGGCACGGCGCAGGCGGGGTGGGAGATCCATAGCCGGTATGCGGGGTACGGCGGGACGACGGAAAAGGAAGCGAGCTATTTCCAGCGGAACCAGGTCCGGGAGGAAAGCGGTGACCAGATTACCGTGATGGACTTCGCCGCCCGAAAGATCATCATGATCGACGGGAAGGAAAAAACGTATAGCGTGATGACCTTCGAAGAGTTCAAGAAGATGATGCGGGAGGGGATGAGAAAAGCCCGGGAGGCGATGGACGAGATGAAGAGGCAGGGGATCTCCGTTCCCGGCATGCCCTCCCGCGCTGCGGGGACGATCACGGTGGCCGGGATCGCGGGAGCGACGGTCGCCGGCTACCCGTGCGACGGATACCGCGTATCGGCGGGAGAAACCGTTACGGAGGAGATCTGGGTCACGAAGAAAATCGATGTAACGCAGGAACTCGGCCCTGCAGTCTGGAAGGAATTCGAGGAACTTACGCGGGATGCGAAAAAGATGGGATTTGCCGTCGAGGACTCCGGCGACGCCCCGGCCTACCGGAAGATCATGGAGAGCGGGTACCCGATGAAGACAGTGGACAAACAGTCGGGAGCCGTCCATGAGGTGACCCGGGCGGAAAAGAGGGAACTCCCCGCTTCCCTGTTCGAGGAGCCGAAGGGGTACGAACAGGTTCCCTTCGACAGAATGACGGTCGAAACTTCCGAGGGGATGCCTGCGGGAGGGGGCGCGCCCGCAGGCTTCGGGGGACAGGCAGCCGACTACGGGAAACAGACCGCCGACGAAGCGAGGGACGCAGCCTCCCGGGGAGCCCAGGAGCCGGTCCAGGAGAAGAAGGACGATGTCATGGACAGCATCCATGAGGGCGCAAAGGAAGGGATCAAGAAACTCTTCAAGTGGTGAACCGATGCGGGAAGGATTCGGGAGACGACGTTCGCGGTTCCGGGACAGGGAGTGCGGGAGAGCCGTTGGTTCCCTGGTGTGCGGGGCCGCTGTTCTGGCGCTGGGGGCCGTCCTGCTGACGGGGTGCGCGGGACACACGGCAGCGGGCCATTCGGGGGAGGAGGGGCCGTATCCCCTCGGGGAGAAGCCGAAGGCGGGCGAGATCCGCCACCTTCCCACCGGGCTCACGGTTTCTTTGGAGGGGGCGATGGAGATGATCTCCGGCGCGACCCTCGTCTGCGTGGGGGAGACGCACGACAACATCCATGCCCACCGGGTCGAGCTCGTCATCATCCGGGAGCTTTTCCGCCGCTTCCCCGGCAGGGTCGCCATCGGGATGGAGATGTTCCGCGACCCCCAGCAGGAGGTCCTCGACCGCTGGACGAGAGGGGAGCTTTCCGAGCTCGAGTTCCTGAAAGCCGTGAAGTGGTTCGACAACTGGGGCTTCGACTTCGCCTATTACCGGGACATCCTCGCGTTCGCGAAAGAGAACCGGATCGATGTCATCGCCCTCAACCCGTCGAAGGAGCTCCAGGAAGAGGTGAGCAGGGGAGGGCTCGACAACGTTTCGGCCGAGCGGAAGGCGATGCTCCCCGACATCGGTCCGGCGGATCCGTACCAGCGGGCTTCGATGAAGGCCGTCTACGGCAGCCATCTCCCCTCCGAGGGGATGTTCGAGTCGTTCTTCCAGGTCCAGATGCTCTGGGAGGAGACGATGGCCGAGCGGGTCGTCGACTACCTGAAAAGCCCCCGCGGCGCCGGAAAGAAGATGGTCACGATCACGGGGGGGTGGCATGTCCGGTACGGATTCGGCCTTCCGAAGAAGGTGGTCCGCAGGATGCCGATCTCCTACGTGATCGTTCAACCCGAGGAGATCGAGATTCCCGAGGAGAAACAGGATCAGATGATGGAGGTGGACCTGCCCCCGTTGCCCCTGTTGCCTGCCGATTTCGCCTGGTACGTTCCGTATGAGGGGCTGGAAGGGAAGCGGGTGCGGATGGGGGTCCTCCTCTCCGAACGGGAAGGCAGGGTCGTCGTCCGGAGCGTAGCGGACGGTTCGCCCGCCGCGAAGGCCGGCGTCCGTCCCGGCGACGTGTTCGTGTCGTTCGACGGGCAGCCCGTGGAGGAGATGACGGACGTCCTCTACCGGGTAGGGAACAAGGGGGAAGGGGACAGCGCCTCGCTGGTCCTTGCCCGGGACGGGGTCGAGACCTCAGCGGCGATCACCTTCTTCCGGTTCCCGGAGAAGAAGGCCCATTGACCGGCAAGCCGGTATCCTTGTAGCCTGACCCCGGGGAGGAAGACCGAGTGCCGTTCGTCGTCCGCATGGGAGCCAACGCCATCGCGATCCTCCTGATCGCCTACCTCCTGCCGCAGGTAATGTCGGCCGACGGAGCGATGGCCGCGCTGGGCGCGGCGTTCGTCCTGGGGCTGGTGAATGCCGTGATCCGCCCGGTCTTCATCCTGCTCACGCTTCCGGTGACCGTCCTCACCCTCGGCATCTTTCTGCTGGTGATCAACGGGATGCTCCTGTTGTTCGTCGCCGGGATCGTTCCCGGTTTTCACGTCAACGGGTTCTTCGGAGCGGTGGCGGGATCGGTGCTGATCAGCGTGTTTTCCGGGATCCTGACGCGGGTGATCCCGTGAGCGTTTCCCTCGAGTTCCTGGGGGGGGTTCGGGAGGTCACGGGATCCTGCATCCTGGTGCAGGCGGGCAAGACGAGGTTCGTCGTGGACTGCGGGATGTTCCAGGGGGGCCGGGAGAGCGACCGGAAAAACGCGAGGCGGTTTCCCGTTCCGCCCTCCTCGATCGACTTCGTCCTGTGCACGCATGCCCACATCGACCATTCGGGCCTTCTCCCCAAGTTCCTCCGGGACGGGTATCGCGGCCCGGTCTACGCCACTTCCGCGACGGCAGACCTTCTCCGGATCATGCTCCCCGACTCGGGCCACATCCAGGAGAGGGAGGCGGAGTGGAGGCGCAGGAGGCGGAAGCGGGGAGGGCGGAAGGAGTTTCCCCCGCTCTACACGGAAGCGGATGCGCTGGCGGTGTTTCCCCGCCTGTCCCCGGTACGATACGCGGAGACGGTCGAGCCCGCCCCCGGCGTGCGCGCCACGTTCCTGGACGCGGGGCACATCCTCGGGTCCGCGATCCTCCGCGTTTCCGTCCCCGACGGCGGCCGGGAACGGACGATGGTGTTCACCGGCGACATCGGCCACAGGGGCCTTCCCATCGTCCGCGACCCCACGCCGGTGGAGCGGGCGGACGCGGTGGTGATGGAGTCGACCTACGGGAACCGGGTACACAAGGGGATGGAAGACACCGTCGAGGAGTTCGTCCATGCCGTGACGGACACCCTGGGACGGAAGGGGGGCAACGTCGTGATCCCAGCCTTCGCCGTCGGCCGCACGCAGGACATCATCTACCTGCTTGCGGACCTCACCCGGCAAGGGCGGCTTTCCGGCCTCACCGTCTACATCGATTCGCCCCTGGCCGCCGAGGCCACGAGGATCACCCTCCGCCACCCCGAGTGTTTCGACCGGGAGACCCTGGCGATGTACGAGTGGCGGGAGGAGAACCCCGATGCCCTCAAGGTCGTCGTCACGAGGGGCGTGGAGGATTCGATGGCGCTCAACGCGATGCGCGGCGGCGGGATCATCCTCGCCGGAAGCGGGATGTGCGAGGCGGGGAGAATCAAGCACCACCTGAAACACAACCTGTGGCGAAAGGAGTCCACCATCGTCATCGTCGGATTCCAGGCGCAGGGGACCCTCGGCCGGAAGATCGTGGACGGGGCCCGCCGGGTCCGGATCTTCGGGGAGGAGATCGCCGTCGCCGCCGATGTCTACACGATCGGCGGACTGTCCGCCCACGCCGACCGGGAGGACCTGCTTGCCTGGGCCGGGGGGTTCCGGGCCAGACCGGAACAGGTCTTCGTGGCCCACGGCGAGGAGTCGGTGTCCGCCGGATTCGCCGGTCTCCTGAAGGAGCGCTTCGGCTGGAACGCCACGGTCCCCTACCCGCGTCGGCCGGTCGAGGTGTGAGACAATGACCGGCAGACTCGCCCCTGCGGTGCCCGTCGTTCTCGCCCTTGCCTGGATGCTGTCCGTCCCCCGTCCGGTCGAGGGACATGCGGTCAACGACCCCCAGGACGAAATCCTCCGGTCGGTCGGCGTGGACGAGAAACTCGGCGGCGCGATCCCCCGCGATGCCCTCTTCCGGAACCAGAAGGGGGACGAGGTGCGCCTGGGGGACTACCTCGCGGGAGGTCCGGTGCTTCTGACCCTGAACTACTACACCTGCCCGATGCTGTGCCCCCTGACCCTGCGGAGTCTCCTCGACACGATGGACAGGATGAAGGGAATTGCCCTCGACCGCGACTTCCGGGTGGTCACGGTCAGCATCAACCCGGAGGACAGGCCCGAGGTGGCCCGCGCGCGCGCCGGGGAGATCCACGACCAGATGAGGGGGAAGAGCGACCCGGCGTCGCGGTGGCCGTTCCTTCTGGGCGACGAGAAGGCCATCGGGGCCCTCACCGGAGCCGTCGGATTCCGGTACAGGAAGGTGGGGAACGAGTACGCCCATCCGGACGTGGTCGTCGTCCTGACGCCCCGGGGGGAGATCTCCCGCTACCTGTACGGGATCGAACAGGATCCCGCCGATCTCAAGCTGGCTCTCATCGAGGCCGCCGGGGGGAACATCGGGGAATCGACCGCCCTGAATCGCGTGCTGTTATTCTGCTTCCAATATGACCCCGTGGGGAAAAAATACGCACTCTACGCCCGGAACATCATGAGGGCCGGCGGGGTGCTGACGATCGCGCTGCTCGGAGGCCTGCTCCTCGTATTATGGAAGCGGGGCCGGGGCAAGGCCACTCCGTAGCGACAGGGGGAGAGGATGGCGAACGCGTACGCCTTAGGGGAGGCGGCATCCCGGACGACGGGACAGGTGGATGCGCTGTTTCTGTTCATCACCGTCGTCTCCCTGTTTTTCTTTCTGCTCGTCGAGGGACTGCTGATCTACTTCGCGATCCGGTATCGAAGGCGAAAAGGGGCCGAACCCTCCGAGACGCCCGACATCCGAGGAAGCCTCTTCCTGGAAACCGTCTGGATCGTGATCCCCACGATCGTCGTCGCCTCCTTCTTCTACTATGGGTACATGGTGTTCCGGGACATCCGGACGCCACCCCCCGGGGCCACCGACATCCACGTCGTGGGCAGGCAGTGGCTCTTCGAGTTCCGGTATCCCGACGGCAGTGTGTCGATCAACGAGCTCCGGGTGCCCGCCGGCGGGCCGGTGAAACTCATCCTCTCCTCCGACGACGTGATCCACAGTTTCTACATACCCGCGTATCGGCTCAAGCAGGACATGGTGCCGGGCCAGTACACCACCCTGTACCTGCACCCCGACAAGGCGGGAACGTACTATATTCTGTGCGCGGAGTATTGCGGCGTCGCCCACTCCACGATGCGCGCGGAATTGATCGTGATGGAACCCGCCGCGTATGCGGCATGGCGGGAGGAGAAAAAGGCGCCGGCAGCCCCGTCGCTCGCGGAGCAGGGGAAGGGGCTCGTGGAGAAGTCCGGATGCCTGGGATGCCACGCCCTTGAAGGGAAGGAGAAGATCGGCCCCAACCTCGGGCAAGGGTTCGACCGGAAGGTCCTCCTCGCGGACGGGACCTCCGTGACCGCGAATGAGGAATACCTCCGGGAGTCGATCTATGACCCCAAGGCCAAGGTGGTGAAGGGGTACCCGGCCGTCATGCCCACCTTCAAAGGGACCCTTTCCCCCGACGACGTGGGCGCGATCATCGCCTACCTGAAATCCCTTTCCGGGGACAAAGAGGAGGATAGGAAGAAGGAGGGGGAGAAGGACGTCGGGAAGGAGGAACGAGAGGGGAGGGAAGCCCCTTCGGCGCAGAAGGGGAAAGAGCTGGCCGAAACCCTCGGGTGCCTGGGGTGCCACTCCCTCGACGGGTCGGTCCTCGTCGGACCCTCCTTTGAGGGGCTGTTCGGCAGGCAGGTCGAGCTCGAGGGCGGCGGAAAGGCGACCGCCGACGAGGCGTATCTTCGGGAGTCCATCAACCTGCCCCGGGAAAAAGTCGTCAAGGGCTTTCCCAACGTCATGCCGGAATTCAAAGGGAAAATTTCGGAGGAGGACCTCTCCGCCATCATCGCCTACCTGAAAACGTTGAAACGGTAAGTTTTTTACGCATCCAACCCCCCCGTTCGGTCATCGCATGGGGGGCAAACGGAAGGAGAGACGGAAAAACCGATGCGGGAAACGACGTGGAACGGGGAACAGCCGCAAAACGGTCGCGCCTCCCGGGGCTACCTCGAGGCGAAAGGGTTCTGGGCCTGGGCCTATACCCTGGACCACAAGCGGATCGGGGTGATGTACCTGTACACCACCCTCTTCTTTTTTCTGGCGGGGGGAGTGTTCGCTCTCCTGATCCGCATCAAGCTGATGTTTCCCGGGCAGCACCTATTCACCAACCAGACCTACAACGTGTTGTTCACCATGCACGGGGCCCTGATGATCTTCCTGTTCGTCATCCCCGCAATCCCCTCGGGTCTGGGGAACTTCTTCATCCCGCTGCATATCGGTGCGAGGGACGTGGCGTTTCCCCGGATCAACCTGATGAGCTACTGGGTCTTCGTGGCGGGAATCGTCGTGATCCTTTTCTCCCTCGTCCGCCCGATGGACACGGGGTGGACCTTCTACACCCCGTATTCCGCGCGGACCGCCGCCG
This sequence comes from Deltaproteobacteria bacterium, assembly GCA_003513855.1. GTDB lineage: Bacteria > Desulfobacterota > Deferrimicrobia > Deferrimicrobiales > Deferrimicrobiaceae > CSP1-8. The sequence goes on from DOTC01000192.1 coordinate 13,371, forward strand.
ACGTTACGACCCTCTCCTTCGGAATCTTTCTCATCGGAATGTCCTCCATCCTCACGGGCCTGAACTTCCTGGTGACGATCCACAAGCTCCGGGCGCCGGGGATGACGTGGCACCGGATGCCGCTTTTCATCTGGTCGATGTACGCCACCAGCATCATCCAGGTGCTGGCGACGCCGGTCGTGGGGATCACCTTCCTGCTGCTCGCCATGGAACGGGTCCTCGGGGTGGGCTTCTTCGATCCGGCGAAGGGAGGCGACCCCATACTCTTCCAGCACTTCTTCTGGTTCTACTCCCATCCCGTCGTCTACGTGATGATCCTCCCCGCGATGGGGATCATCTCCGAGATCGTGCCGGCCTTCTCCCGGAAGCCGATCTTCGGGTACAAGGCGATCGCCTATTCCTCCCTGGCGATCGCCGTTTTCGGGTTTTTCGTCTGGGGCCACCACATGTTCGTCACCGGGATGTCCGGCACGGCGGCGATCCTCTTCTCCCTCCTGACCTACTCCGTGGCCATCCCTACGGCGATCAAGGTCTTCAACTGGATCGCCACGATGTACCGGGGGTCCATCACCTTCGAATCCCCCATGCTGTACGCCCTGACCTTCATCTTTCTCTTCGTCATCGGCGGGCTCACGGGGATGTACCTGGGGGCCCTGGGGGCGGACATCCACGTACACGACACCTACTTCATCGTCGCCCATTTTCATTACACCATGGTGGGGGGGACGGTGATGGGGCTTCTGGCCGGCCTGCACTACTGGTTTCCCAAGATGACCGGCAGGATGCTCAGCGAGAAGATGGGGCGCCCTGCCTGGCTGCTGATATTCATCGGCTTCAACGTCACCTTTTTCACCCAGTTCATCCTGGGGTTCGAGGGAATGCCGAGGCGCTACGCGGAATACCCCGCGCAATACCAGGCCCTGAACATCCTGTCCACGGTGGGGTCGTGGATCCTCGCGACGGGGATTCTCATCATGTTCGCGAATTTCGTCCGCGGGCTGTTCCGGGGCGCCCTCGCCCCGCCGAACCCCTGGAAAGCCCTCTCCCTGGAGTGGGAGACGGGGTCGCCGCCGCCGACGGAGAATTTCGAGGAAATCCCGACGGTCGCCGACTGGCCGTACGGGTATGCGGGGAGGCAGACGTAGGGAAATGAGCGATCAATCTGCGCACCACGGGCCAGGGGCAGCGGGGCACGAAGCCCACATGGACCCGGCCACGGCCCGCGAGGCCGCAACGCTGGGGATCTGGACGTTTCTCGCCACCGAGGTCCTTCTTTTCGGAGGACTGTTCACCTCCTACATCATCTACCGGATCAAGTACCCCCGGATCTTCTACGAGGGGCACCTGAAGCTGGACCACGTCCTCGGCGCGATAAACACCGTGGTGCTGATCGGCAGCAGCCTTACCGTCGCGCTCGGCATCGCGGCGATCCGCAAGGGGAAGGTGGGGCTTCTCCGGCTGTACCTCTCCCTCACCCTCCTGCTGGCCGGGACCTTCCTGGGGGTCAAATACGTGGAATACACGGAGAAGTTCTCCCACGGGCTGTACCCGGATACGGACATCTTCTTCTCCCTCTATTTCATGCTGACCGGGCTCCACGGCCTGCATGTGCTTGCCGGGATGGTGGTGCTGGGTGCGGTCCTGTTCCTCGCCGGGAGAGGAAGATATTCCGAAAGCTACCACACCCCGGTGGAGATTTCGGGGTTATACTGGCACTTCGTGGACCTGGTATGGATCTACCTGTTCCCGCTCCTGTACCTGTTGGGATAGGGGGGAAGGCGATGAAGGAACACGATTCCGGCATCAGAACCTATATCGTCGTCTGGGGCGCCCTCGTCGTGCTCACGGTGGTCACCGTCGCGGTTTCCTACGTGCACCTCGGGATGTTGAACGTCGTCGTCGCCCTCCTCGTCGCTTCCGTGAAGGCGTCGCTCGTTGCCCTGTTCTTCATGCACCTCCGGTACGAAAACAGGCTCGTCTGGGGATTTGCCCTCACACCGTTGTTTTTCCTCGTTCTCATCGTCGTGGGGACCCTCTCGGATACCTTGTTCCGTTGACGCCGCGGCGGGTGTCCCCGCCGGGGGAAAAGGGGAAGAATCGATGCTCGGAAGGGTTACCGTGGGGCTTTTCTTCATTCTGCTCCTCTGGGGAAATCTTGTCGCGGGGCTCAAGGCAGGGCTGGCCTGTCCCGACTGGCCCCTCTGCCACGGGAAGGTTCTTCCCCCGTTCCGCCTCGACATCTACATGGAGTTTCTCCACCGGGTGATCGCGGGGACGGCGGGAGTCGCCCTGGTCGTCCTGTCGTACCGACGGTTCCGGCATTACCGCGGGGGGGCAAAGGCCGTACCCGCTCTGGCGGTGACCCTTCTGGCACTCGAGATCGTCATGGGTGGAGCGGTCGTGCTCCTCCAGATCCCGGTCCGGCTCACCACCGTCCACTTCACCACGGGGTTAATCGTATTCCTCCTCGCCTATTACATGATGGTTTTCGACGGGGTCCGAACGTCTCCCTCCTTCTCCGTGCGGGGATACCCGGGCCTGTTCTTCGGGATGGGGGTCCTCGTATTCCTCCTCGCGACATTGGGGGCGTACGTCCGTCATGCGGACGCGGGGCTTTCCCTTCCCGACTGGCCGACCTCGCTCGGTGGCCTCACCCCGGGCGTTCTCGCCGATGGGGTCCTCATCCAGTTCTCCCACCGGGTAGTCGCCGCACTCGTCGCGCTCACCGTCGTGGCGCTCTGGGCGGCGACCCGCCTGGACGACCACCTCGGGAGGCACAGGCGGATGGCCGGGGGGCTGGTCCTCCTGATCCTGGCGCAGGTTGCGGTCGGCGGGGCCGTCGTCCTGACCCGGCTCTACTTCCTCTCGACCGCCCTGCACCTGGCCGTGGCGCTGGCAATGCTCATGATGCTTGCCCGGATGTGGGTGAGAGAACTTTCCCCCGGGGGGACGTCGTCATAAAGGCGACCGCCCTGCCAAGAAAACCCGCCGAGGGGGCGGAAAGGGGAAAACCGGCGGAACTGGCCGGCTCGGCCCTTCTGATCTCGAAACCCGGCATCGTGTCGGGCGTTGGGCTTGCCGGTCTTGCCGGGATGGTCCTGGCCGAAAGGGGGATGCCCGCCGCCGGCATCGTCATCCCCTGCCTCGCAAGCATCATCGGCGCCGCCTCCGGATCCGCGGTCATCAACGGCATCCTCGACTCTCCGCTCGATGCCCGGATGCCCAGGGTGTCGGGACGGGTCGAGGCGATGAGAAGAGTCGGCAGCGGGGGAGCGCTTGCCCTCTCCCTCGGTCTTATCCTGGCCTCGCTATTCCTTTCCTACCGCTATTTCCACGGGATGACCGCCGCTCTCGTGCTCGCCGCCGTCCTGTCCTACACGCTCCTGTATACCCTCTTCCTCAAGCGGCGTTCTCCCTACGGGACGATTCCGGGGGGAATTCCGGGGGCGCTTCCCGTCCTCATCGGGTATTCCGCGGTGGCCGGCCGCATCGGGATGGACGGGATCATCCTGTTCCTCGTGATGATCCTCTGGCAGCCGCCCCACTTCTGGACCCTGGCGCTCGCGCACAGGGACGAGTACCGGGACGCCGGCGTTCCCGTTCTTCCCGTCGCCCGGGGCGAGCCGTACACCAAGATCCTCCTCTTTCTGTATGCCGTGAGCCTCCTGCCGGCGACCCTCGCCCTCTGGGTGTTCGGCTACTGCTCGGGAGTGTTCGCGCTGATTGCCATCGTCCTCTGGTGCTTCTTTCTTCTTTCTTGCTATCGCAACGTGGTCGGCCGGCGCAGGTATCGCAGGGCGTTCGGAGCCTCCATCCTGTACATGATGGGGATTCTGCTGGCGGTGATCGTGGACGTGTCGACGCGTCCCTTGTACTGAGGCGTTATCGGCTTCTGCGCCCCGTTCGGAAGGTGCCCGCAGCCGGGGACCCTGGCTCGCGGGGGG
>DOTC01000005.1 GCA_003513855.1 Deltaproteobacteria bacterium
TTTCCCACCCCGGTGTGGGTGGTGGGGTCGTACGACAAGGAGGGAAAACCGAACGTGATGGCCGCGGCGTGGGGCGGAGTCTGCTGCTCGAAGCCCCCGTGCGTGGCCGTATCCCTCCGGGAGGCAACCTACACGCACGGCAATATCATGGAGCGCAAGGCCTTTACGGTGAACGTTCCCTCCGAGGACCATTCCCGGGAGGCGGATTACATCGGCATCGCCTCCGGCAGGAATGTCGACAAGTTCGCCGTCACGGGGCTGACTCCCGTGCGCAGCGAGATCGTGGACGCCCCCTACGTGGGGGAGTTCCCTCTCGTTCTGGAATGCCGGCTCCTTCGGACCGTGGAGATCGGGCTTCACACCCAGTTCATCGGGGAGATTCTCGACGTCAAGGCGGACGAATCGGTGATCGGGGAAGGGGGTCTGCCCGATATCGAAAAAGTGAAGCCGGTCGTCTACGCGCCGGAGATCCGAACCTACCACGGGCTCGGCAGGAACCTCGGGCGCGCCTACTCCATCGGGAAGACGATCGGGAGAGAACGGTAGGCGATGCGGTCTTCCCGGCGGAGAAACGGATAGGGCAGATCATGAATGAGAGACGGAGGAAAACAGGCATGGTCATCCCGACGATCGTGATGGGCGGGCTGGCATTCGCCCTTCTTGCGCTTGGATATGTCCGGGGGGAGGGGGAGCATCTCCAGGGTCTGCGATCGGGGCTCGGGATGATCCTCCAGATCCTTCCGCTGCTGCTGTGCGCGTTCCTCGTCGCGGGGATGGTCCAGGTTCTCCTTCCCCGGGACCTCATCGCGAAATGGGTCGGGGCGGAATCGGGATTCCGGGGCATCCTCATCGGCACGGTGGCCGGGGGGCTTTCCCCGGGGGGACCGTACGTCAGTCTCCCCATCGTGGCAGGGCTCCTGCGGGCCGGCGCGGGCACGGGAACCATGGTCGCCTTCCTGACGGGGTGGTCCCTGTGGGCGGTCGCCCGTCTCCCGATGGAGGTCGGAATCCTGGGGTGGAAATTCACCTTCATCCGGCTTGCCACGACGTTCTTCTTCCCTCCCGTCGCGGGATGGCTGGCACATCTTTTCTTCGGCGGCGTAAAGGTCGGATAAAGGGGGGCGGAACGACCGGCGGCACGGGGAGGCGCACATGGGGAACGCCAATGGGGTCGCTGTTCCGTCTCCGGGCGACATCGTATTCCGGGCCCGCGGCCTCACCAAGATCTACGACATGGGGGAAGTTCAGGTGCACGCCCTGCGCGGCGTGGACGTGGACCTGTTCGCGGGGGAGCTGGTCGTGCTCCTGGGCCCCTCGGGGAGCGGGAAATCGACCCTCCTCAACATCCTCGGGGGGCTCGACACCTCCACGGGGGGGGAAGTCTCCTACCGCGGGCGGGACCTGACGCGGGCCACGGAGAAGGAACTCACCGAGTATCGCCGCTTTCACGTCGGATTCGTCTTCCAGTTCTACAANNGTCCTGCTCTGCGACGAGCCCACGGGGGCCCTCGACTCCTCCACCGGCATCCTGGTGCTCGAGGCATTGGAGAGGATCAACCGGGAGCTGGGCACGACCACGGTGGTCATCACGCACAACGCCGACATCGCCCGCATGTCGGACCGGGTGATCCGCCTGAGCTCGGGGGCGGTCGCCGAGACGTACCGGAACCCGGACAAGAAGCTTCCGCGGGATCTCCACTGGTGACGCGATGAAGGCGATCGACAAGAAACTCTGGCGGGACCTGTGGGGGATGAAAAGCCAGGCCGTCGCCATCGCCCTGGTGATCGTCAGCGGTGTCGCCACTTTCATCATGTCCATCAGCACGCTCGACTCGCTCCGCATGACCCAGGCATCCTATTACCGGGACTATCGCTTTGCCGACGTCTTTGCCTCCCTGAAGCGCGCCCCCGAAGGCCTCGCGCAGCGCATCCGGGAGATCCCGGGCGTGGACCGGGTCGAAACCCGGGTCGTCGCATCGGCGACCCTCGATATCCCCGGATTTGTGGACCCGGTGAGAGGACTGCTCGCATCGATCCCCGATGATGGGCGGCCCCTGCTGAACGGGCTCTATCTCCGGGTAGGGCGGTCGGTCGACCCGGGTCGGGACGACGAGGTGATCGTGAGCGAACCGTTCGCCGAGGCGCACGGCTTTGCCCCGGGGGACCGCTTCGGGGCGGTGATCAACGGCCGGCGCAGGGACCTGACCATCGTCGGGGTCGCCCTGTCCCCCGAGCATATCTACCAGATCAGCCCGGGCGCGCTGTTTCCGGACTACAAGCGGTACGGCGTGTTCTGGATGGCCAGAAAACCGCTGGCCAGCGCATACGACATGGAGGGGGCCTTCAACGATGTCGCCCTGACCCTGATCCCCGGGGCCGTCCCGGAGGATGTCATCGCCCGTCTCGACGCACTCCTTGCGCGGTACGGCGGACTGGGCGCGTACGGCAGGACAGACCAGGTGTCCCACCGGTACCTCTCCGAGGAGTTCCGCCAGCTCGGGACCCTTGCGACCCTCTTCCCCGTGATCTTCCTGGGCGTGGCTGCGTTCCTCCTGAATATCGTCCTCGGGCGGCTCATCGGCATCCAGCGGGAGCAGGTGGCCGTCCTCAAGGCGTTCGGATACGGGAACGCGGCCATCGGGTTGCACTACGCGAAGCTGGTCCTGTGGATCGTCGTGGCCGGGGTATGCGGGGGGCTGGCTGCGGGCATATGGCTCGGGAGGGGCCTGAGCGGCATCTACATGGAATTCTACCGGTTCCCGTACCTGAAGTACGTGCTGCGCCCCTCCGTTGCGGCGACGGCTGCCCTGGTGAGCACGGCCGCGGCGATGCTCGGCACGCTGCAATCCGTCCGAAGGGCCGCCCTGCTTCCTCCCGCCCAGGCCATGCGTCCGGAGCCGCCGGAACGATACCGGGAAACCGCGGTCGAGCGCCTGGGCCTCAAGCGCTTCCTGTCCCATCCGGGCCGCATGATCGCCCGGCATATCGGGCGCCGGCCTGTCAAGTCGCTCCTCTCGGTCGTGGGGATCGCTCTCGCTTGCGCGATCCTCATGGTGGGCAGGTTCCAGGAGGATGCCCTGGACTTCATGGTGGACGTCCAGTTCCGCCTTGCCCAGAGGGAAGACCTCACCGTGACCTTCGTGGAGCCCGCGTCCCGAAGGTCCCTGCACGAGTTGAGGAGCCTCCGGGGCGTGGAGCACGGGGAGCCCTTCCGGGCCGTTCCCGCGCGCCTGAGGTTCCAGCACCGCAGCTACCGGACCTCCATCCAGGGGATCGAAGCGGAGAGCAGCCTTCACCGCATCCTCGACACGCGGCTGCGGCCAGTGGCCATCCCGCCGGCGGGCATCGTCCTGACCGACCATCTCGGGGGCATCCTCGGAGTTCGCCCCGGCGACCTTCTGACCGTCGAGGTTCTCGAGGGAAGCCGGCCGGTCCGGCAGGTGCCGGTGGCCGCCCTCGCGAAGCAGTACGTCGGCGTCTCCGCTTTCATGGAACTGGGGGCCTTGAACCGGCTCATGCGCGAGGGGAGCGCGATATCGGGGGCCTACCTTACTGCGGATGAACGATTCCTGCCCGCGATCTACGGAACGCTGAAGGGGATGCCCCGCGTGGCGGGGACCACGATCCGGGTGGATGCCATCCGGAGCTTTTACGATACCCTGGGGGAGACCCTTCTCATCTTCACGTTCATCAACACCCTGCTTGCCGGCACGATCGCCTTCGGCGTGGTGTACAACAGCGCGCGAATCGCCCTTTCCGAGCGCAGCAGGGAAATGGCGAGCCTCCGTGTCCTGGGGTACACCAGGGGGGAGATCTCCTATATCATGCTCGGGGAGATCTTCGCCCTCACCCTGGCGGCTGTCCCGATCGGTTTTCTCGTCGGGCGAGGCCTTTGCGGCTATATTGCCGCGGGCCTCAAGTCGGACCTGTACCGGGTGCCCCTGATCCTGGAGCCGGACACATATGCCTTTGCGGCCGCGGTGGTCCTGGCTTCCACCTGTATCTCGGGGATTGCGGTTGTACGAAAACTGGGCCGGCTGGACCTCGTTGCGGTCCTGAAAGCAAGGGAGTAAACGGCATGCGCTGGCGTCGATGGGTCCTCCTCTTTGCCCTGGCAGCGGCGGTTCTCCTGGCCGTCGCGTTCGGAATGATGCCGAGGCCGGTCCCCGTGGACATGGCGGAGGTCACCCGCGGCCCCCTCCGCGTCACGATCGAAGAGGAGGGGAAAACAAGGGTGAAAGACCGGTTCGTCCTGTCGGCGCCCGTCGCGGGGTTCGTGCAGCGGATCGATCTTCACGTGGGGGATAACGTGGCGCGCGGACAGGTCGTGGCGCAGCTCGACCCCATGCGGCCTTCGGTGCTGGATTCCCGCAGCCGCGCGGAAGCCGCCGCGCGGGTCGAAGCCGCGAAGTCGGCGCTCGACGCGGCGAGGGAGAACGCGCGGGTGGCGGCGGCGGACGACG
>DOTC01000202.1 GCA_003513855.1 Deltaproteobacteria bacterium
TCCTGATATGTCTCCTCTGCCGTTACCCGTGGACGGCGCGCCCGAATTCCCTAAGGAAAAGTATCTCTTCCGGGGAAAGCGGCCCCTTTTCCAGTGCCGCCAGATTCTCGCGAAGCTCGGCCACGCTGCGCGGCCCGGAGAGCACCACGTCCACGTGCGGGCTCGCAAGGCAGAATCGGTAGCAGTCGCCCGCCGTGGGCACCCTCCCCTTCCAGCCCGCGGGGGCACGCAGGAGCCGCCGCCAGGCCGTTGCGGTATAGGCGACGACGGCGGGGCGCCGCCTGGCGATGTACGGAAAGATCTCTTGCTCCGCTCCCGTGTGGGCTGCATTGTAACGGATCATAAGGAGGTCGAGGATCGAGTCCTCCGCGAGCTTCCCCGCACGCACCCTGTCGTGGATCGAAACCCCCGCCGCGCGGATTTTCCCCTCTTCGCGCAGCTTCGCCAGCTCCTCCTGAATCGCTCCGGTGAAGGCGGACATCCTGCCAAGCCAATAGAGCTGGAAGACGTCGAGGTATTCGACGCCGAGCGTCCGGAGCGCTCCCTCGGCGGCACGGCGCGCCGCACCCGGAAAGTAGCCGAGAAGCGGTCCCGCCGACACGGCGTACCGCTCCCGGTCGCGGACGAGGGCGCCACGGAGCGCACGCGTGAGCCCCTTCATCCGCGGGCTCCAGAACACGTACTGGAAACGTTCCAGCGCCTCACGGTATCCCGCCTCGCCAAGTTCGAAGCTGCCGGAGAGCCCCAGCCGGAACAGGCGCTTCCCGAGCCTGGGCACATCGCGCACCGTGAATTCCCCCACCGTCACCTCCTCCGCGGCTCTCCTTGCCCTCTTCCTGTTCGTCAATCCGAAAACCGGTTGCGGGAAGTCGAATTCCCCTCCTATAATCAAGGAATCGCCTTGGCCAATATCCCACATGAGGAGGATTTATGGGACTGAAAGGATCGAGGACGGAGAAGAATCTTCTTGCGGCATTCGCAGGGGAATCCCAGGCCAGGAACCGGTATACCTTCTATGCGAAAATCGCGTCCAAGGAAGGATACGAAGGGATCGCCGGCATCTTCCTGGAGACGGCGGACAACGAGAGAGAGCATGCCAAGCGGTTCTTCGAACTCCTCGAAGGAGGGGACGTCGAGATCACGGCCGCCTACCCGACCACGATGGGCACCACTGCCGCAAACCTTGCGGCGGCTGCCGCCGGAGAGCACGAAGAGTGGTCCAATCTCTACCCGACCTTCGGGAAGATCGCCGAGGAGGAGGGGTTCAAGGATGCAGCGACCGTCTTCTTCAAGGTAGCGGATGTGGAGGTGGAGCACGAGAAGCGGTACCAGACGCTGCTCTCCCGCCTGAACAACGGGACCGTGTTCAAGCGGGAACAGAAGATCCGGTGGAAGTGCCTCAAGTGCGGACGCATCCACGAGGCTGCCCAGGCGCCGAAACTGTGCCCCACGTGCCTCCATCCCCAGGCCTGGTACGCCCCCGCGGAGGAAAACTACTAAGACGCGACAACCCTGCGGCAGGAGGGGGGGGAAGATTTCCTTCCCCCTCTCTTTCCGCCTCCCGTCCGGCCCCCGCGGGGTGGCGATGATGAAATCCGTATCCGGCCTTCTCNNGCCCTCAAGATCCTTCTTCTGGCAATCCGCGGATTCCGGGAAGACCAGTGCGTCATGAAGGCTTCGGCGCTGACCTTCTATTCCCTGCTGTCCGTCGTTCCGATCGTCGCGATGGGTTTCGGGATCGCCAAGGGGTTCGGGTTCGACCGGAGACTCCAGGCCCAGCTCTTGGAGAAATTTTCCGGATACGAGGATGTGCTTCTGAAGGTATTCGAGTTTTCCAACTCCCTGCTGCAGAAAACCAGGGGAGGCATCATCGCAGGGATCGGGGTCGCTCTCCTGTTCTGGTCCGTCATCAACGTCATGGGACAGATCGAGCAATCGTTCAACGACATCTGGAAGGTCGAAAANNATCTTCCTCATGGCCAGCAGCCTCACGGTTGTGATGGCCAGCCAGTTGGAGAAAATCGCGGAAGCTGTCTCCCGATTCGGCGTGCCTCCCGGTCCGATCCTCCTGTCGCTGGATCTGATTCCCCTGGTCCTGATCTGGGTGCTTTTCGCGTTCCTCCTCATCTATATGCCGAACACGAAAATCCGTCTGCTGCCCGGCCTGATCTCCGCCGTGGTGGCCGGAACCGCCTATCAGGCAACCCAGTGGGCCTATGTCTCCTTTCAGATCGGCGTTGCGAGAAACAACGCCATCTACGGGAGCTTTGCCGCGCTGCCCCTTTTCCTGATCTGGCTGCAGCTCAGTTGGCTGATCGTTCTTCTGGGAGCGGAACTCTGCTTCGCCATCCAGAACGAGGATGCTTACGGGTTTCCCACGGACTCGATGAAGGTAAGCCCGTTCGACCGAAAGCTGCTCGCCTTGCTGATCGCCCGTCTGGTGATCCGGAATTTCTCCGAAGGGAAGAAGCCCGTAACCGCTTCCGGGATCGCGCATGAGCTGGGTATGCCTTTCGGCATCATGCGCCAGCTCCTTTCGGATCTGTCGGGCAGCGGGCTCTTTTCGGTCACGGAGAGGGAGGAATACGAAGAGGCGGCCTACCTGCCCGCCCGCGACATCCACAAGATCACCGTGAAAACCGTTCTCGATGCCCTTGACAGGAGCGGTGTCGCGGATCTGGCGTTTCCCCCCACGGAGGAATTCGAGGCGGTCTCGAAGACCCTCGATTCCTTTGGCCGTGCGATCGAACAATCCCCCGCCAACAGGCTCGTGATCGATCTGTAACGTCCCGGCCCGTTCGTAATTCCCCCCTCTTCCCCCCCCTTCCTTTTTGCGGAGACCGTTGCGCCGCATTCCCGGTCCTCCAAAATCCCCATCAAAGATGAATGAAGACAAGATAAGATAATTCACGATTATAATAATTTAGTAGATATTATTAACAGTAAACATAATTTTATATTTGACAACCTATTTTAATTGTTATATCGACTTAAATTAAAGTAATTTTTAATAAGTGCCGTTAAAGATAATCAGAGGTAACCTCTCGGGAAGGAGGTGAAGATGAATCCGTTGATGAGGTGGTTGATGCTGCTGCAGGAGGTGAACAGACGGCATCCCGGGCAGGGACCGATCAGCGAAAAGAGGATGAGGTCTTTGGCCATCCAATGGACGTCGCCGCCGAAGGGGCCAAGAAAGCCTCACGGCCACGGACTGATCAACGAAAAGGGGAAACCGGTCTGGGAGGAATTCTCCAAAGAGGAGATCCATGAATTCCGCAAGTTCGTCTACGAGAAACTCCGCCACAGGGAACAAAGGTAGGAAACGGGGAAAAGCCCTCAGTGAAGACGATCGACGGGATCAAGCTCTACGAGGTGGAGGACCTTGTAAGGATGCTGAAGCTATCCCGGATCACCGTGCAGGCATACCTTCGTGCGGGCAGGATGAAAGGGGTAAAGATCGGGAAACGATGGCACGTGACGGACAAGAACCTGAGAGATTTCCTGTCGGGGGATACTGGAAGAGAATCCGGATGACCGTACCTGCGACCGTCATCGGCCCGGATTCCAGTCTGGCCGGGAAAAGTGTCTACCCCCCCCGTCCCTCCGCAAGCAAGGCCCCGATGGTCTGAAGCGCGGACAGGGAGCCTTCGGGAACCGACAGGTGCGGGGCGTCGATCCACGGCTCCCGGGGGTTGATCCGGACGACGGTCGTCCCCCGCCGGCGTCCGAGACGTTCACTCAGGCTCCGGATGGTCGGAATGGCGGTACCTGCTCCCATTTCGACGACCACCATATCCCTCCCCTTCTGCTCTTCCAGAAATATCCCGAACAGACTTTCCTGGAGGTCGGTGCGAAAGCTCAGCCATGAAAAATCGCCGAACATGAGGACGTTGGGCCTGGCCACGCCGCCGCACTGAGGACAACGGGGGATCTGATTGGCCCGCATCGTGGCGTGATCGACCGGAATCTCCTCCCGGTTCGGCCAGATCGCATCCGAGCAGGGGGAAAGACATTGCAGGTGATGTATGGAGCCGTGGACCTCCAGCATCTTCTCTTCCTCGAATCCCGCCTTCTGGAACTGGCCGTCCACGTTGGAGGTGACGACGAAATGCGCAAGGCCGAACCGGTTGATCCATTGCCGAAGGATCCGGAACCCGTCGTGCGGCTCCGTCGCTCGGTAAAGGGTGGTCCGGTGGCCGTAGAACCCCCAGCCGAATGCCGGGTCGTTGTGAAAATGGGCCGGGTTGGCTGCCCCCACGAAGGATATCCCCAGCCGTTCGTACATCGGATACGCTTTCCAGAATCCCTGTTCCCCGCGGAAGTCCGGCAACCCGGAGTCCACCCCCATGCCGGCGCCGGAGGTGACGACAAGTGCGCCGGCTCTCCCGATCGCATCGGCCGCTTTTCGACAGGTATCGGACCAATCCATGACAATCCCCCCTGCACCCGTTTCGTCCGGATCGTGTTCGGCAAAACCTATCCCTGAGTATGGCCCGGTCCCGGTGTCCGGTCCAGTCCGCAGTTGTCCACCAGGATGAATCGTTTCGACCGTTTCCGCATCAAATAGAAAATTTCAACAAAGGAGCACGCTTCGATGAAAAGAACCGGTATCGTGGTACTGGCAGGACTGTTCGTCATCGCTCTTTCGGCTGGTGTCTGGGGCGGGGAGATGGCCAAGAAGCCTTCCGGGGAGACCTCCTCGCTGGTCGAGTCGACGGCTACGGTCGAGGCCCTCGACTACAAGACCCGGATGGCAACGCTGAAAGGACAGGACGGAAGCACACTCACGTTTCGGGTGAGTGACGAGGTGAAGAACCTGGAGAAGGTGCACGTGGGCGACAAGGTGAAATTCCAGTATTACGAGTCGGTGGCATGGGAAGTGAAAAAGGCCGGGGAAGCGACTCCCGGCGTGGTGAAGTCCGAAGGGGTGAAACGGTCCGGCGCCGAAACCCTGCCGGCGAAGCTGGAAGCAACGCAGACCACGGTAACCACAACGATCGAGGCCATCGACAAGCAAAAGCAGACCGTGACACTGAAAGGCCCGGAGGGAAATTCCGTCGTGGTGAAGGCGAGGCATCCCGAAAACCTGGAAAAGGTGAAGGTGGGAGACAAGGTGGTGATCACCTACACGGAAGCCCTCGCTGTTTCCGTCGAGAAGGTGGCTGCGAAATAGTCCCGGGGAGAAGCAGGTGAACCCGCCCGGCTGACCGGGCGGTGTGGCATTCCAGCGGGGGTACGGACGTCGGGTCCGTACCCCTCTTTTTATACGACCCTTGTGAATTTTCGAGTTTCCCGGTACTATTGCCATGGAGCCGATGTAGATATCTGCACGGAAAATAAAGAAGAACGGACTCCTTTACCCTGAGGCCCGCCGTTCCCCGGAGCGCGCGGATTCTGCGATGAAACTGATGCATTTTCATAGAATTCCCGCCCTCTCCGAAACGAGGAAGGACGTTCTACTCTCCTTCGCCCGAAAGAACGTCTCCCCGAATATCAAAGGGATCGAAACGGAGTACTGTTTCAACATCGAGACGTCGGCGCCCTTGAGCGATGCGGAGCTCGACACGCTTCGGTGGCTTCTGGCAGAGACGTTCGAGGCGGACCGGCTTGCTTCCGAAAGCTTCCTCGCCCCGGGCCGGATCCTCGAAGTGGGCCCACGAATGAATTTCACGACGGCATGGTCGACCAATGCCGTCTCCGTCTGCCAGGCGTGCGGACTGGATAAAATCCGGAGGATCGAACGGTCGAGGAGGTTCCGGCTGCTTCTGGATGCGAAGCTTGGCAGCGCCCAGCGGGACCGGTTCCTGTCCGAAGTCCACGACCGGATGACCGAATGCCTCTACCCCGAACGCCTTTCGACGTTCGAGACGGGAATCCTTCCCGAGCCGTCCCGTACCGTACCGCTGATCGAAGAGGGAATTCCGGCTCTTCAGAGGATCAACGAGGCGCTCGGTCTGGGACTGGACGCCTGGGACATCGAGTACTACTACGACCTCTTCGCGAAGGACCTCAAGCGCAACCCTACCGATGTGGAGTGTTTCGACCTGAGCCAGTCCAACAGCGAGCATTCGCGGCACTGGTTCTTCAAGGGAAAGCTTGTCGTCGATGGCCGGCCTGTCCCGGAAACCTTGATGCAGATCGTCAAGGAACCTCTCGAGAGACATCCGGCCAACAGCGTGATCGCGTTTCGGGACAATTCGAGCGCGATCCGGGGATACCGGATCAGGACGATCCTCCCGGAACATCCCGGCAGGACCTCCCGGCTCAAGATGGCGAATCCGACCTACCACCTCATCTTCACGGCGGAGACCCACAACTTCCCGAGCGGCGTCGCCCCGTTCCCCGGGGCGGAGACGGGTACGGGGGGAAGGATCCGGGACGTCCAGGCCACGGGCCGCGGGGGGCTCGTGGTTGCGGGGACCGCCGCGTACTGCGTCGGGAACCTGCGGATCCCCGGGTACCAGCTCCCCTGGGAGGACCCTTCCTTCGCATATCCGGGGAACCTCGCCTCGCCCCTTTCGATCGAGATCCAGGCAAGCAACGGGGCCTCCGACTACGGGAACAAGTTCGGCGAACCCGTCATCCAGGGTTTCACCCGCGCGTTCGGGATGCGGCTGCCGGACGGGGAGCGGAGGGAGTGGATCAA
>DOTC01000056.1 GCA_003513855.1 Deltaproteobacteria bacterium
CAGGGGATAGGCCACGTTGTCGAACACGTTCATGTGCGGCCAGATCGCGTAGGTCTGAAAAACCATCCCCAGCCCCCGTTTTTCCGGCGGCACGAAGATCGACCTCTCCGTGGACAATACGATCTCGTCCCCGATGGCGATCTCGCCCGCATCGGGCGACTCCAACCCCACGATGCACCGCAAAAGCGTGGTCTTGCCGCAACCGCTCGGGCCAAGAAGGGTGAATATCCGGTTGGCGGGTATGGTGAGGTCGACATGGTCCAGGGCCCGGATCCGCTTGCCCTCCGAATAGAAGTCCTTGGTCAGGCCGTTGATCCGTATTTCCATATGTCCCTCAACGGAAAAACTCCCGGGTCCTTGCTGTCCGGGCCCCGGGAGTGTGCATGTTCCTGTTCGAGTGTGACGCGGGGGGTACGCTTACTTGGCGAAAAAGATCGTTTTGAACTTCTCCCCCCAGGAGCGGATTTCCTCATCCGACAGCTCGCGAATCGGGAGAACCTTGGCCTCGCTGATGCCGTCGATGGGGGGGAATACGCCGGGGGCCAGCACGTACTCGCCCACCTTGTCCGCAAGGAGCTTCATGGCGTCCTTCGACAGCCAGTAGTCCATGAATACCCGGGCGGCCTCGGGACGAGGCGCTTTGGCGGCAATCGCCACGCCACGAGGCGTGCCGAGCAGGGTGCCGACCCTGGCCCAGCCGAGCGGCGCGGGTGCGTGGGTGATAATGTACTTGGGCATGGAGATGGCCAGGAGCTTCTCGCCGCTTTCCACGGGAGCCGGAGTGGGGCTGAACGATTTGACGAACATCGGCTTGTTGGACGCCAGCCCCTTGACGAAATTCATCCACTCCTCGTCGGTCGCGAAAATCTTCGCTTCCTTCAGACCCACAAGCCAGCTGATGGTGGTGGCGTGCGAGGACGGATCCGGCATGACGATCTTGTCGCGCCATTTCGGGTCGGTCAGATCCTGGTAGCTCTTGGGAACGTCCCCGGGCTTGACCAGATCCTTGTTGTAGATCGGGGCGACATACTCGATGCCGAACTGCATGATGGTGTCGTCTCCCCGAGCCCAATCGGGGTACCCGGCTGCAGAGGGGGACCGGTACGCAGCGAGCACGCCCTTCTCCTTCAGCGTCTGAAGGATCGGTAACGGCCCCTGGAGCACGTCGGCCTCCAGTTTGCCCGCTTCAAACTCGGTGAGCACGGTGGCGAGATACTTGGAGGTGGAGATCCGCGTGTATACGCCTTGTACTCCCTTCGCGGTGGAAAACGCCTCCATGATCGGTTCCACCGCCGTGATATTGGCGTAGAAGTTGGCTTTTCCTTCCTTCTTCGCCTTGGCGAGATCGGAGGCAAAGGCACACGGGACCAAAAACACACACAAGAGCAAAACAGACAGTTTCTTCATGATCCCCTCTCCTCTCCTGAAGCTTGGGAACCACTCCCGATCGGAAGGTGTCCCCGATCGGTACCGGATGCCACCCTCGCTCCAATCATAAACCCAAAGGAGAAAAAGAACAAAACCAGAGGCAGGCCTGCGGAGCGACCGGCGCAGCACCCGGGCGCACCCCAGATATTGGGTACCTACCCCGACCGGATCGCCCGGCTCGCTCCCAGTCCGAAGAGAAGGCGGACGTCCTCGAGCATCATGTAGAGGCAGGGGATGAGGAGCAGGGTGATTCCGGTGGCGAAGAGGATCCCGAAACCGAGGCTGATCGCCATGGGGATCAGGAACTGGGCCTGGACGCTGGTCTCCAGAATCATCGGCGCCAGGCCGAAAAACGTGGTGAGCGATGTCAGCAGGATCGGACGGAAGCGCCGCGTCCCCGCATCCCCAAGGGCCGTTTGAAGGTCCGAACCTTCCCTCCGCTTGATGTTGACCGTGTCGATCAGCAGAAGCGAGTCGTTCACCACCACGCCCGCCAGGGCCACGATTCCGAAAAAGCTCAGAATGCTCAGGGAGAACCCCATGATCATGTGTCCCAGCACCGCGCCCACGATGCCGAAGGGGATGGCGGCCATGATGAGCAGCGGCTGGCTGTAGCTGCGGAACGGGATCGCCAGAAGGGCGAAGATTCCGATCAAAGCCATGGTGAACCCCGTTTTCATGCTGTCCATCGACTCCTTCCGCTCCTTCTCTTCCCCCACCAGGTCGAAGGTCAGCCCGGGATAGGCGATCGCGAGCTCCGGAAAGAGGTTCTCCTGCATGTCGAGGAGGATCTCCTGGGCGTTCGCCAACGTCGCATCGACGGTCGCGGTGACGTTGACGACCCGTTTGCGATCCGTCCGGTTGATGCTCGCATACCCCCACCCCTCGGACACGTCGGCGGCGGCAGCCAGCGCGATCTCTCCCTCCTCCGGGGTGCGGATCCGCATCGATTCCAGGTTCCACAGCTTCCTTCGGTCCTCCTCCGGGTAGCGGACCATGACCTTCACTTCATTGCGGCCCCTCTGCAGCCGGAGCGCTTCCGCCCCGTAAAAGGCCGACCGGATCTGTCTTCCGAGCTCCTCCTCGGTGACCCCGAGGGTTCTCGCCTCGGGCCGGAGCTGGATTTTTAATTCCCGTTTCCCCTGGGACAGGCTGTCGTCGATGTCTCCCACGCCGGGGTACCCCGCGAGGCTCCGCTTGATCCGCCCGGCGACGCTGTCCAGGACGGCGAAGTCCGCGTGCGCGGCACGGATATCGATGTCGGCCCCGACCTCGAAGAGGCTCGAGGTGAAGGTGACGGAATCGACGCCCGGAAGGTCCCCGACCGCCTCCCGCCACCGTTTCGCGACGTCCGCCGCCGGAACCCCCCGGTCCTTGCTTTCGGCAAGGAGCATGGCGATCTCGGAGAGATGGGATGCCGAAGCGGTTTTCCCTCCCCCCGGGCCGGCCCGCGCCAGGGTCGTTCCCACGAGGGAGAAGATGTTGCGCATGATCGAGTTTCCCCCCGCCTTGCCCCGGTCGAATTCGGCGACGACCTTTTTCCCTTTATCCACGATCAGTTTTGCCACCTTCCCCGTCTCCTTTACGGGGGTCCCCGGGGGCATCTTGATGGAGACGATGACCATGTCCCCTTCCACCTCGGGCATGAAGGTGAACTTGAGGATCCCGCCCCGGACGACCCCGAGGGCGAGGAAGAGCACCGCGATGCCCGCCGCCAAGGTCGTGTACCGGTATCTCAGGCAACGCTCGAGAAAAGGCCGGTACGTTCCCGCGATGAACCGGTCCAGGACCTTCCCGAATCCGAGCCGGACCCTCTCCAGGGCCCCGTAGAACCCTCCCCCGACCCGGTTGTTCGGCCTCCCGCCGGAGAGGTGGGCGGGGAGGACGAAGAGCGATTCGATCAGCGACATGAGCAGGAGGGAAATCACCACGAGGGGAATCACCTTGATGAACTTGCCCATCACGCCGGTGACGAAGACGAGCGGCAGGAACGCGGCCACGGTCGTGAGAACGGCATAGATCACCGGGATCCCCACCTCGATGGTGCCGTCGGAGGCCGCCTCGGCATACGGTTTTCCCCTCTGCCTCTGCTCGAAGACGTTTTCCCCCACCACGATCGCGTCGTCCACGAGGATCCCCAGCGCCAGGATGAACGCGAACAGGGAGAGCATGTTGATGGAGACGTCCAGGGTCGGCATGACGAGCATGGCCCCGAAAAAGGAGATGGGGATGCCGAGCATGACCCACAGGGCCAGCCGGATCTCCAGGAACAGGCCCAGGATGATGAGCACGAGGGTCAGGCCCAGGCAGGCGTTTTTCAGGAGGAGATTGATCCGGCTCTGGTAAATCTCCGAGGTGTCGAACCAGACGGCGATCTTCACCGACGTGGGAATTCGGGATGTTTTCCCCCCCACGTATTCTTTCACGCGCTTCGAGATCTCGATCGGTTTCTGGTCGCCGACCCGGAAGACCTTCACCATGGCGGCCGGGACGCCGTCGAACCGGGCGAACACATCCGTCTCCTCGAAATCGTCCTTGATCCGGGCGATGTCCCCGAGCCTGACCTGCGTTCCATCGGGGTTCGTGACCACGGTGATGTCCGCATATTCCGGGCCGAAGTACCTGCGCTCCTTCGTGCGCAGGAGGATCTCCCCGCCCTCGGTCTTGATCGTCCCCCCGGGCAGATCGAGGGAGGCGCGTCGTATCCGCCGCGCCACCTCTTCCAGGGTGAGGCCGTAGCGCCGCAGGTTTTCCTCGGGGATCTCGACGGAAATCTCGTAGGGGCGGACCCCGCCGAGATCCACCTGGGTGATGCCCGGCAGGGCCAGAAGTTCG
Organism: Deltaproteobacteria bacterium; assembly: GCA_003513855.1. Classification (GTDB taxonomy): domain Bacteria; phylum Desulfobacterota; class Deferrimicrobia; order Deferrimicrobiales; family Deferrimicrobiaceae; genus CSP1-8. The sequence continues at coordinate 4,264 of DOTC01000056.1, forward strand.
TCCCGGATTTCCTCGGCCTGCTCCCGAAGGGCGCGGTCCGATACGTCCCCGTAGACCACGACGGAGATGACCTCGGCCCGGTTCACCAGCTTCGCGATGACCGGTTTTTCGGCATCCTCGGGAAAGGTGACGATCCGGTCCACCTCGCTCTTGATGTCCTGCAGCACGAGGTCCACGTCCTCGCCGGATTCCACCTCGGCGGTAACGACGCCGATCCCTTCCGAGGCCGAAGACGTGATCTCCTTGATCCCGTCGATGCCGGTCACGTTTTCCTCGATCCGGCGCAGGATCCCCTCCTCGACCTCCTCGGGCCCGGCGCCCGGGTAGGCAACCGATACCTGGACCCTGTCCAGGTCGACTTCGGGGAACACCTCCTGCTTGATGGAGAACCCCTTGATCAGGCCGCCGACGATCAGCACGAACATGAGAATGTTGGCGGCGACGTGATTGCGGGCCATCCACCGGATCGCGGCCTTCACTGCGGGTTTTCCTCCCCCGCCAGGCGGAGCTGCATCCCTTCCGCCGCCCCCGAGATGTTGGTGAGAACCACCCTGTCTCCCTCTTCGAAACCGTCGCGCAAGACCACCGTGTCGCGGCCCCGCCGCACGACGGTCACCGGTGTCACCCGGAGCCTCCCTTCATCGTCCATCGTCCACACGGTGTCCCCGTCCCGCAGAGCGGAGCGGGGCACCGCGAATACTCCCGCAAGGGGTTTGCCGGTGATCTCCACGTCGACGAACGTGCCGAACTCGAGGTCCCTCCGTTTTGGATCTTCCCCGCGGTCGAGGTTGTAGGGATCGGCGACGGCGACAACCACCCGCGCCATCCTCCCCCGGGGGTCCACTTCCCGAAGCGATCGGACTACCCGCCCCTTCCAGGCAAGAACCTGGTCGCCGACGGCCAGCGTAACCAGTGCCTTCGACCCGTTTCCGCCGGACCCTTTTCGGGGGATCGTGATCCACTGCATCTCTTCCAGGGGGAGGGGGACGACGATCTCCGCCGCACCGGTACCGGCCACCGTGGCAACGCTTTTCCCCACCGTCACGTACTGGCCCAGGTCGATCTCCTCCGACCGGACCAGGCAGGGAAAGGGCGCGTATACGGATGTCCGCGCAAGATCCAGCTCCGCCTGGGAAAGGGCCGCCTTGGCGGAATCGACGTTGGCCCGGGCGTTTTTGAGCTGCGGCTCGAAGAATACCAGGGGACTCGGCTCCCTCGTTTCCGCGAGACGCAAACGCTCCCACTCGATGCGGGCGACACGGGCCTGCCCCTCGACCGTGGCAAGATCGAACTCGGCTTTGGCAATGGCCGCTTTTGCCCTTTCGATGGCCAGCCGGTAATCGGTCTCCTCGATCCGGAAAAGAAGGTCCCCTTTCCGGAACAGACCGCCGACGACGAACCCGGGGGCCAGATAGGCGACCCGCCCGTTCACCTGGGGGGTGATGCTTGCTTCCTGCCCGGCCCCTACCGTTCCGGTCCCCAGGACCGCCACCGGCAGGTTCTCCCTGGTTACGCGTTTGACCTCCACCAGCAAGCCCTTGCTCTCCTTTACCTCTTTCTTCGGAGAGGACCGGGAGTGGACCATGAGCTGCATCCCGGCAAATCCTGCGAGGATGATGACGATGGGGAGGGCGATCTTCAGCAAGATGGTTTTTTTGCTCATTTTCCCTTTCCTTCACTGTTGTTCGCTTCCCGGCGGGTTTCCATCTCCTCCTCCATCCAGTCCCCCCCGAGGGCCCGGGCCAGGCTGATCCGGTCCGAGATGAGCTGCCGTTTTGCGGCGAGGAGCCGGCTCCGGGCGGTAAAGTCCGCGTTCTGGGCAGCAAGGACCGGGAGGTAGTCGGACAGGCCGAGCAGGTACCGGTCGAGGGAGAGGCGCAACCCTCCGCTGGTGGCGTCCACATGCTCCTCGAGCCGCCGGATGCGCTCTTCGGTCGTCCGGTTGTTCACCAGGGCGTCCTCCACCTCCCGGAACGAGATCAGCACCTTCTCCCGGTACCGGGCCAGGCTCTCCTGGAATGCGGCTTCGGTTCTGTCCACTTCGGCCTTCCGCCTTCCCCCGTCGATCACCGGTTGCGAAACGCCTGCCAGCAGGTTCCAGAAGATGCCGGTGACGTCCCCGGCGCCAAAGATGGCGCGGGACGTGCCGTAATTTCCGAGCAGATTGAACGAAGGGAAGCGATCCGCGATGGCCTCCGCCACCCTGGCGTCCCGGGCCTGCACCCGGAGAAACTCCGCCTGCACGTCGGGCCTCCGCGCGAGAAGCTGCGACGGCAGCCCTTCGGGAAACGCCTCGGAAGTCTCCGGGAGCTCGGCGATCTTCCCGGCCAGGCCCCGGTCCGGGTAGCGGCCCAGAAGAACCGAGATGGCGTGTTCGGCTTCCGCCAGGTTCGCCTCGAACACGGGACGGCTGGCTTGCGCAAAGGACAGGTTCTGGCGGGCCTGGTACACGTCGAGGGCCGAGACGAGCCCCTGGACGTACAGCCGCGTCACGAGACCCACGGTATCCTCGAAGGAAGCGATGGTTCCGTCGGTGAGATCGATCTGCGCCCTCTGTTCCACCGCAAGGTAGTAGAGATCGGCGAGTTCGGCCGAGAGGCTGATGAAAAGGGACCGGACGTCCTCCCGGGACGCCCTCTCCTCCAGCATCGCCGCCGTGGCGCCCGACCGGTTCCTCTTCCAGAGATCGACCTCGTAGCCGGCGGCAAGAGACAGGCTGTAGATGGTCCCGGTGCTGGAGCCGGTAATCCCCGGCTGCCGGGACCTGCCGGCCTCTGCCTCGACGTTGAGGGAGGGGTACAGGACGGATTCCGCCTGGCGCGTGACCGCCCGGAGCTGGGAAAGCCTGGCGAAGGACTGCTCCAGGTCCAGGTTGTTTGCCAGCGCCTCCTTCATGAGGTCGTTCAACAACTCGTCCCGGAACGTCTCCCACCATCGGCCGATCGGGAGCGCCTCGACGGGCGGTCCTTCCTGCCGGACAAACGAATCCGGAACGGGAGACGGCGGGGTTATGGCCTGCTGGCGGTGGACGCTGCACCCGGAGACCCACGCCGCGAGGAGGACGGGGAACAGGACGAAGATCCGTGCGCGGCTCATTGTGTCTCCATTCCCGCGGTGACGAAGGAAACGATCAAGTCGGTGATCGTACCCGCGTCAAGGTCCGGGATCACTCCCTCGGGGAAGACCTTGGCGTGGCCCAGCAGGAACAGGGTGTGGCTCATCGCTCCGATGGAAAACTGGAGGCGCCAGAACAGGACGTCCTTCGGTATGTGGGGCAGGGCCTCGCAGAGGATCGCAAAGCACAGGAAAAAGTTCGGACGAAAATGTCCCATGAGGATTTCCCGCAGCCTGTCATCGGGTTCGCTGATCGTCCGTCCGACAAGGGTGATGAACGCCGCCGCTCCGGGCTCCGTTTCCCGGAAATGAAGGACGGGGGCGAGGAAGGCTTGAAGAACCTCACGGGCGGACGGCCTCAGGTTTTCCTGTCTGGCTTCCTCCCGTATCTTCTCCAGCTTCTCCCGCCGGATCCGGTTGATGGGCAGGAACCGTCGCCGGAACACCTCCTCGAAGAGCGCATCCTTGGAACCGTAGTGGTAGTTGACCGCCGCCAGGTTCACTCCCGCATCCTTCGTGATGTCACGGAGCGACGTACCGTGGAAACCGTTTCCGGCAAAGAGCTTTTCCGCCGTGTCCAGGATCCTGGTCTTGGTATCCCGTACATCTTTCATACGTTTGATTAAAACAGGTGCATGACATGGTTGTCAACCCGAGACCGTGCAGCCGTTCACTCCGCGGGGATCTTCACCGTGAACACGTCTCTCCGGTGGAAGTCCGGCCGGGGGCCGGGATGGGCCAGCGCCCAGTGGCTTCTCCCGCCCGTCACGCTCCGGAGAACGGCGCTGATCCCCGCCTCGATGGCGGTGCCGGCCGGGATGATCCTGCCGACGTCCAGG
>DOTC01000047.1 GCA_003513855.1 Deltaproteobacteria bacterium
TCCATCCAGCGCCTCATCAAGCTGGAGACCGTCCGGTCCCGAAGGCTGATCCCGATCGGGTTCGAGGGGAAACGACTGGTGGTCGGGATGGTCGACCCGACCGACCTTTCCGCCCTGTCCGAGGTCGAATTCCAGTCGGGCCACCCCGTAAAGCCGGTGATCCTGTCCGCTACCCACTTCGAGCAGGCGCTCAACCAGTTCCAGACCGCCGGGCACGGGGTGAGCACCATGAAGCTCAGCGGGGAAAAGCTCCCGCGCCAGATCCCCGCGGAGGGCAACATCACGAGCCTTCTCAAGGCGCTGGTCACCTGGCACGGTCAGGACCTCCACCTCTCCTCCGGAGCCATCCCGTGCATCCGTGTGGACGGGGAGATGCGGCGGCTGGACATCCCGGCGCTCAAGCCGGCCGAAGTGGAGTCGATGGTCCACGAAATCCTCACGCCGGAGCAGAAGCGGTCCTTCCAGGAGAATCTCGAGCTCGATTTCGCCTTCTCCCTCGACGGGGTCGGGCGTTTCCGCTGCAACGTCTACCGCCAGCGCGGCTCCCTCGCGTTCACCGCCCGCCACGTCGCGGACAAGATTCCCACCGCTGCCGAGCTGGGCATCCCGGATTTCCTCCATGAGGCTGCCCTGCGGAAGCAGGGGCTCATCCTGATCACCGGCCCGAACGGGCACGGCAAGACCACGACCATGGCGAACCTCGTGGACAAGATCAACCAGGAGCGGAAGGCGAACATCATCACCATCGAGGATCCCGTCGAGTACACCCACCGGCACAAGAACTCGAACGTGAACCAGCGGGAGGTGGGGACCGACACGATCTCGTTCGGCGACGGACTCCGTCATATCTTCCGGCAGAACCCCGATGTCATCGTGATCGGGGAGCTGCGGGACCACGAGAGCTTCTCCATCGCCCTGTCGGCTGCGGAGACCGGCCACCTCGTCCTGGCGACGATGCACTCCAACAACGCCACGGCCGCCGTGGACCGGATCATCGACATCTTCCCCCCGGTCCAGCAGTCTCAGGTGCGGGCCCAGCTGGCGGACTGCATGCAGGTGGTCTTCTCGCAGCGGCTCCTCCGCAGGGCGTCCGGGAGCGGTCGCATTCTGGCGTGGGAGAAGATGAGCACCTCTCTCCGCGTCCGGAACGCCATCCGCGAAGGGAAGGTCCACGTGTTGCGCGGCATGATGCAGACGAACGTCGAGGAACTGGTGAGCATCGACTGGACCCTCGCGGAGTTCGTCGCCTCCGGGAAGGTGAAGTACGAGGAGGCGCTGAAGTACGCGGACAGCCCCACCTATCTCAACGAGCTGCTCAAGGTCCGGGGAGCGTACCGGTAGGGACGGGCAGGGCGATCGGCGGAGGAGCGGGAGGATGATCGGCAAGAAGATCCGGCTGGAGAGGATCATCGACCGGAACACCCGGCGAACGGTCATCGTTCCGCTGGACCACGGGATGACCGTCGGTCCCATCCCGGGACTCGTCCAGATCGCCCCTCCCGCCAACCTGATCGCCGAAGGGGGCGCGAACGCTGCCGTCGTCCACCGCGGCGCCGCCATGTTCGGGCACCGCGGATACGGGAAAGACCTCGGGCTCATCCTCCACCTCTCGGCCAGCACAACCCTGTCGCCGGACTCGAACCGGAAAGTGCTGGTCGCCACCGTCGAGGACGCGATCCAGATCGGGGCCGACGCGGTGTCGATCCACGTGAACCTCGGCGCCGAGGACGAGGCCCGCATGCTCCGGGATTTCGGGACGGTTTCCAGCGATTGCCAGAGGTGGGGGATCCCCCTTCTGGCGATGATCTACACCCGGGGCCCGAAGATCCGGAGCGAGTACGACGTCCGGTACGTCCGGCACGCGGCGCGCGTGGGTGCGGAGATGGGGGCGGACATCGTGAAGGTCCCCTATACGGGAAGCCCCGGGACGTTCCGGGAGGTGGTGGAGGGGTGCGCTTCCCCGGTCGTCATCGCGGGAGGCGAGAAGATGGGGAGCGACGAAGAGGTGTTCCGGATGGTGAAGGGGGCGATGGAGGCAGGCGGCGCCGGCGCCTCGATCGGGCGAAACGTGTTCCAGCACCGATCCCCGGCTGCGATGGTCCGGGCCATCGCGGCGATCGTCCACGGCGGGGCATCCGTCAGGGAAGCGGCCGGCATCCTGAAGCGGGGAGAGACGTGACGGGTCCGGTCTTGTGGGCGCGGGTCATCCCCTGGGGGAAGGACGTTGCGATCGCGGCGCTCGAATCGGGCGTGGAGACCCTTTGGGTGCCCGACGATTGCTTCGAAAGCGTCCGGGAGCTCGGGCGGGTGACGACGGTGTGCTCCCGGGGGGACCTCCGCGAGGGAAGGGATTTTCGCGTTACGCGCATGCAGGGGAAGGAGGACGAGACGGCGATCCTTTCCTCGTCCCCCGAGACGATCTGGGTGGTGCGGCCGGAGGAAAGGGAGGTGATCCCTCTCGAGAACCTCGTGGCGCACCGGAGGAAGATCTTCGCGGTGGCGCGTACCCCCGAGGAGGTCGCCCTGTACCGGGGAGTCCTGGAACGAGGGGTCCACGGCATCGTTCTCGAGGCGGACTCTCCCCGGAGGATGCGCCAGATGGCGTCGGCGGCCAGGACCGAAGCCGGTCGGGTGCCGCTCGCATCCGCGCGGGTGACCGAAGTCACCTCCCTCGGGATCGGGGACCGCGTATGCGTCGACACCTGCTCGCTGATCGAAGGGAGCCGCGGGATGCTGGTGGGGAACTCGAGCGCGGGGATGTTCCTCGTGTGCGCGGAAAACGCTCCGAACCCGTACGTTTCCCCCCGGCCGTTCCGCGTCAATGCGGGGGCTGTGCATTCCTATTGCCGCCTTCCCGGGGGAAGGACGGGGTATCTGTCGGAGCTTTCCGCCGGTTCCGAGGTGCTCCTGGTGAACGAGCACGGGGAGGGGGAGATGGCTGCCGTCGGACGGGTGAAAGTGGAGCGGAGGCCGTTGCTGCTCGTCCGGGCGGAAGGGCCCGGAGGCGCAAGCCATTCCGTGATCCTGCAGAACGCGGAGACGATCCGGCTGGTGGACGCCGCCGCCGGCACGGTCTCTTTGGCGAAGCTGTCCGTGGGGGATTCCGTTCTTCTCGCGGAGGAGAGAGCGGGGAGGCACTTCGGGGTGCCGGTGGAAGAGACGATCCGGGAAAATTGAGGAGTTCCGCCTGTTACGGTGATATGATGAAACGGTAGACACCTGCGAGCCGGGAGGGATTCATGTTCGGACTTGGAGTACCGGAACTCCTGATCATCCTCGTGATCGTGGTCCTCCTCTTCGGGGCGGGGAAGCTTCCGCAGATCGGAAGCGGACTCGGGGAAGGGATTCGCAACTTCCGAAAGTCGATGAAGGAAAAGGGCGAGGTCGACATCACCCCGCAGAAGCCGGAGGACAAGGAAAAGTAGCGGCCTTCGGCCGCCCCGCTCCCGGAGATCCGTTCCGGCGACCGGCTTCTAATCTCCGTCCAGGGCCTCCAGGCGGTATTCCTCGATGCCGTCGGGGGGATCGAAGAACGCCACCATGAAAGGGATCGATTTTCCCGGCGCCACGTCCACATTGCTCAACTTGTCTCCGAAGCGGTTTCCCATGGCGGCCTCGATCTTCTCCCGCGTTGCGGCGCGCAGCCCCGCGATGATGTTCCCCGCGTACACCGTCTTCTCGGCAATCCTCTGGTTGCCGCCGTCGAGCAGTTCGGCCCGGATGCGGATGGCGCTTTTCTTCGTTCGTCCCTGGTTGGTCGCCAGCCCCTTGATGATGAACATTTTTCCCGCCTTGTCGCCCGTTTCGTAATAGCCGATCAGGTTTCCGACATGGTAGGGGGTAACGGATTCCTTCCCGCCCAGCCAGAGAGCCTCCATGCCGGGGACGATGGAGCGCAGGGTTTCCTGGCCCGTTTTCGTGAACGCAAGGTACGCCCCTCCGCCGGCCAGCGTCACGAACAGAATCACCAGGAGGGCAATCGACGGTTTTCCGGATGGGGCTGACCGCCGGGGGCGCGTCACCTCGGTGCTTTCCCTCTCCGGGGGCCTCGGGGGAGGCATGTCCGGAGGAGACGATTCCGGGCCGGGGGGCTCTTCGGGGGGACCGCTTTCGACCAGATCGGCCAGTTCGTCCTGGATCACATCCGCGCGCGAAAGAGACGGATCCGCAGGGGACATGGGCAGGTCCGTCGTCGCGGGCTCCGGTGTCGCGTCCTCTTCCGGGGTCTCGATGGGGGCTTCCCTGAGGTGTTCGGAGATGTCAAACGACGCGGCCGGTGTCCCGGAGGATTGCTCCTTTCTCAGGAAGCCGGGAAGGTCGGGGTCGAGGGTCAGGTCTTCCCCGGGTTCCCGGAGGACCTCCCATCCTCCCCCCCCTTGGGGTGGAGCGCCGGGGATCTCACGGTCCACTGTATCGTGCAGGGACCGCAATGTGTCTTCTCCTGCCTTGCGGAAAACGATAAGGTCCTCCCCGTCTTCCGTGTCGATCGGGGACGGAGTGTCCGGACTCTCCCCCGGGGGCTCCGGCTCCTCC
>DOTC01000048.1 GCA_003513855.1 Deltaproteobacteria bacterium
TCCGTGATCGGTGTGGCGTCCGCACTTTTCCCGACAGAGCGCAACCCATACATCTCCTCGATGGTCCGCAGGACGTCGTAATGATCGATGCGGCGGCGGGATACGCCGGGCCGGACCATCGGGCCGACGAATATCGTGGGAATGCGATTGTTGCTCCTGCGGTCATCCTCGTCCCAGGTTACGATCAGCAGGCCGTTGTGCGTCCTGGCCCACTGCACATAGGGATCCAGATGGGTTTTCAGCCAGTCGTCTCCTTCCCGGATCGTTCCGTCATGCATGCCATGCTCCATGTTGGGGACGACGATCGAAACCGTGGGGAGCTTCGCGTACTCTTCCGGAAAAGCGGAGAACGGCATGTTCGCCGAGGCGGGGNNCCGGGATTGTGCTTGCGCTGGTACGATCCGTGTTTGCAGCCCGCATATCCCGTGGAAGGCATCGATTCCGAATAGCTGCCGAATGACAACCCCGCACGGATCAGTTCACTGGCGAGATTGTCTCCGGAAAACGTATGAGGACAGGAGTTGCTGGTGATCCCCTGCGTGGATCCGGAGAACAGGGCGAGGTAGTTCGGCTGGCTCGGATAGGCGACGCCGAATGACCGGGAAAACAGGGCGCCCTGTCTCGCCAGGGCATTGATGTACGGTGCATCGGGGTTCCCGATGATTTGCGCATAGGACTTGTTTTCCTCGATCACGAGGACAATATGGTCCGGGCGGGGCAGATGCGGACCGGACAGGGATGGAGATGCGGTCGGTTTGACGATATCCACCTCCCCTGCCGGGGAGAGGATCCCCGAAAATCCGATCGTCACGATCCATACGAGGATCAGGAAACAACGCCTGGAAACAGGTATGGGAACCTCTTTCCCTTGCCCAAAACGAGGGCATCTGTTTATTTCTTCGAATCTGCCGGACCGCTGGCTGGCGCGTCCTTGCCTGAACGAAGATCATGACACGGATTGCCGCGATGCCCAACGCTGCCCTTGCCCCGCTCCGGCTGCTCTCCCGCCTGCCCGAAACCGCGCAACGCGGGGAACGTGGACCGGCCCGGTTGCCGGAAGGAGTCAGCCGGTCGTGCATTCGGTGCGGTCGGTCCCGGGTTGTGAAGATCGATGAATGCGAATATCATGAAGGTGTACTTCCGGTGAAGGTGGCAATCTCGGGACCGGGGCGGGAGGTGCGCGATGAAGAAGAAACTGAGCTGCAGGGCCATGGGGATGAACTGCGATTTCATCACCCGGGATGAGTCGGAGCAGAAGATCGTCGAGGCGATCGCCGACCACCTGAAACAAAGCCACAAGATCGAGTTGACGGAGGACCTCCGGACGAGGGCGAACAACCTCATCCGTCTGGAGGAGGCGTAATCGGGGCGGCCGGACGTTTTTCGTCTTCCATCCTGCCATGCGCCGTAGCCTAAGCGCTCGTACGGCACAATGATCCTGGCGCTTCAGTACAGTTCGTATCGCAGCAGGCGGCAGTCGATCGGGCCGTTCATGAGGGGGATCTTTCGCGACGCCTTGAGGCCGATATGCCGTGTGGCGTCCGGGTTCCCGGACAGGACGTACGCCGTCCACCCCGCGCACCGCTTTTTGAAGGCCTCCCCCATCGCCCGGTAGAACGATTCCGCCTCGGGGCCGGAGCGAATCCGCACCCCGTACGGCGGGTTGCAGAGAATGATCCCCGGCGGGCCGTAGAGGGAAAGCTCCCGGATGTCGCGATCCGCAAAGGCGACGCCCCCGGATACCCCGGCCCGTCCTGCATTGCGCCGGGCGTTCCGGATCGCNNGCCTCGGCGACCAGCGAATCCCAGAGAGTCCGGTCATAGTCGGAGAGGTGCTGGAACGAGAACGTTCGCCTTCGCAGCCCGGGCGCCGTATGCGTCGCGAAGAGCGCCGCCTCGATCGGGATCGTTCCCGCCCCGCAGGTCGGGTCGACGAGCGGTGTGCCCCCGTCCCAGCCGGTCAGGAACACCATCCCCGCCGCGAGCGTCTCCCGGAGGGACGCCTCCTCCGGGTCGCCCCGGTATCCCCGCCGGTTGAGGCTTTCCCCCGACAGGTCCAGCGATACGGTGCACGCGTCCCCCACGATCCGGACGTTGATCCTGATCTCCGGGGAGAGGGGATCGACGTTCGGCCGGGAGCCGGACCTCTCGCGGAACCGGTCGACGACGGCGTCCTTCGTCTTTTGTGCCGCGAAGTGCGAGTGAGTTACCCCTGAGTCGCGCACCGTCGCGTCGACGGCGATCGTCTTCCGGACCGGAAAGAGGTCGGGCCATGGGATCGCCTTCACCCCCTCGTAAAGGGTGGCCGGCGTGGGGGACGGGAAATCGAACAGGTGAAGAAGGACACGGTTGGCCGTCCGAAGCCACAGGTTCGCCTTATACCCAAGGGCGGCGTCTCCGGAAAAGGAGACGCCGCCGGTCGACGTCGCGACCACCTTTCCCCCCAGCGCCCGGATCTCCCCGGCCAGGACGTCCTCGAGCCCCTTGCTCGTGGTGGCGAAATACAGTCGACTTCCCATTCCCTCATTCTAATTCCATCCCCTGCCGGAAACGACCGGCGTTTTTGCGCCCCCCCGGCAACTGTGGTAAATTGAAATTCTTACGAAAACGGGGGGTTTCGATGGCGATCACCAGGGAAGAGGTGTTGCACGTGGCCCGGCTCGCCCGGCTGGCCCTTTCTTCCGACGAGGCGGACAGGATGAGGGAGCAGCTCGGGGACATCCTCGCCTACATCCGGCAGCTTGACCGTCTCGATACGTCGGAAGTCGTCCCCACCTCCCACGCCGTGGAAACGGGAACTCCCTATCGCGACGACTCGGTGCATCCCTTCGGGGAAAAGGAGGAGATCCTGAAGAACGCCCCGGACCGGGAAGACGATTTCTTCCGCGTTCCCCGGATCATCGAGGACTGAAACCGTGGCCGGCATCCCCGTGCACGAGTGGACCCTTCTCGACGCCGCGCGGGCTGTCCGCGAAAGGGAGGTCTCCTCCCGGGAGCTCACCCGCGCCCTGCTGGAGCGGATCGACCGGATGAACCCGAGGATCAACGCCTACATCACGATTCTGCCGGAACAGGCGATGCGGGATGCCGCCGCACGCGACGAAGAGCTTGCCGCGGGCGGGGCCCGGGGCCCTCTGCACGGCGTCCCCGTGGCGCTCAAGGACATCTTCTGCACGAAGGGGATCCGCACGACGTGTGGAAGCCGGATCCTGCACGACTTCGATCCGCCGTACGACGCCACGGTCACCGGGAAGATCCGGGAGGCCGGCGCGGTCCTCCTGGGCAAGCAGAACATGGACGAGTTCGCGATGGGATCCTCCACGGAGACGTCCTGGTTCGGCCCCGCGCGGAATCCCTGGGCGGCGGACAGGATCCCGGGCGGCTCCTCCGGGGGGACGGCGGCCGCCGTGGCGGCGGGAACCTGTTTCGCCGGGGTGGGAACGGACACGGGAGGCTCGATCCGCCAGCCGGCGTCCCTGTGCGGCGTCGTGGGGGTGAAGCCGACCTACGGCCGCGTCTCCCGGTACGGCATGATCGCCTTCGCGTCGTCGCTGGACCAGGGAGGCCCGATCGCCCGCACCGTCCCGGACGCGGCGGTCGTCCTGGGGGTCATCGCGGGGCCCGACCGCCGGGACTCGACCTCGGTCGACGTCCCGGTGCCCGACTATCTCGCCGCGACCGGAAGGAGCGTCAAGGGGATGCGGGTGGGACTGCCGCGCGAATACTTCGCGGGGGGGCTGGACGCTTCCGTCAGGACAGCGGTCGAGAAGGCGCTCGAGGCGCTCGTCTCCCTGGGCGCGGAAGGCGTGGAGATCTCGCTGCCCCACACGGAGTACGCCCTTTCGACGTACTACATCATCGGGCCCGCGGAGGCCTCCTCCAACCTCGCACGGTACGACGGGGTCCGGTACGGCTACCGGTCGGAGGGGGCGAAGGGACTGATCGAGATGATGTCCCGGACACGCGGCGAGGCGTTCGGCGCGGAAGTCAAGCGGAGGATCATGATCGGCACCTACGCGCTTTCCGCGGGCTACTACGAGGCGTATTACGGAAAGGCGCAGAAGGTGCGGACCCTCCTGCGGCAGGATTTCCAGGAGGCGTTCGCCGGGGTCGACGTGATCCTCACCCCCACCGCCCCCACGCCGGCGTTCCGCATCGGGGAGAAGGTGGACGACCCGCTGACCATGTACCTCTCGGACATCTACACGATCCCGTGCAACCTGGCGGGGATCCCCGGGATCTCCGTGCCCTGCGGCATGTCGCCCGACGGGCTCCCGATCGGGGCGCAGCTGCTGGGAAGGCATTTCGACGAGGAGGCGATCCTCGCCGCTGCCGCCGCGATCGAGCGGGAGATCCCGCTGCCGCGGGTGGCGCCGGAGGAAGGGTAGACAGGGGATGGAGTTCGAAGCGGTCATCGGCCTGGAGGTCCACGCCCAGCTCGCGACGGAGAGCAAGATCTTCTGCGCCTGCTCGACCGGGTTCGGGGCGCCCCCCAACGAAAACACCTGTCCCGTCTGCACGGGGATGCCGGGCGTCCTGCCCGTCCTCAACCGCAAGGCGGTGGAGTTCGCCATCCGGACGGCGGTGGCCACCTCCTGCCGGGTGCAGAACAGAAGCGTCTTTGCCCGGAAGAACTACTTCTATCCGGACCTGCCGAAGGCGTACCAGATTTCGCAGTACGAGCTGCCCCTGGCGGTCTCCGGCCACATCGACATCGAACGGAACGGCACGACCCGGCGGATCGGGATCACCCGGATCCACCTGGAGGAGGACGCCGGAAAGCTCGTCCACGCGGGGGCCTTCGCGGGGGCGCAGACGTCGCTGGCGGACCTCAACCGCTGTTCGGTGCCCCTGATGGAGATCGTTTCGGAGCCCGACATCCGGACTCCGGAGGAGGGGGGGGCGTACCTGCGCCGACTGCGGGACATCCTCGTCTACCTGGAGGTCTGCGACGGGAACATGGAGGAAGGGTCGTTCCGCTGCGACGCGAACGTCTCCGTGCGGCCGAGGGGGCAAAAGGAGTTCGGGACCAAGGCGGAGCTCAAGAACATGAACTCCTTCCGGAACGTGGAGAAGGCCCTCGAGCATGAGATCCGGCGGCAGATCGAGGTGATCGAGGACGGCGGAGCGGTCGTCCAGGAGACGCGGCTGTGGGACGCCGACGCGGGGGTGACCGTCCCCATGCGGGGCAAGGAGGAGGCGCACGACTACCGGTATTTTCCCGACCCGGACCTTCTCCCCCTCCATATCGACGAGGCGTGGGTCGAGGAGCTGCGGAAGACGATCCCGGAGCTCCCCGGAGAGAAGATCGCGCGTCTTGCCTCCCGGTACGGAATCCCCCGCTACGACGCGGAGCTCCTCTCCTCTTCCCGTCTGCTTGCCGATTTCTTCGAGGCGGCGGCCGACGCCTTCGGGGGAAATCCGAAGGTGACCGCGAACGAGTGCATCCAGTGGAAGGATGCCATCGTCGCCGGAAGGATGTCGCCGGAGACGATCGCGCATGTCGTCGAGGACCGCGAGACCGGAACGATCTCCGCAACGGCCTCCAAGACGCTGGTGGAGGCCGCGATCGGGACCGGGAAGCCCGTCCGGCAGATCCGGGACGAAAAAGGGTTGACGCAGATCTCCGACGCCGGGGCGCTCGAGGCGATCGTGGACAAGGTCATCGCGGGAAACCCGAAGGAGGTGGAAAGCTACCGTGCGGGCAAGACCGGCCTGCTCTCCTTCTTCGTGGGGCAGATCATGAAGGAGACGAGGGGCAAGGCCAACCCGAGAATGGTCCAGGAGGTATTGAAGGCCAAGCTCGGATAGGAGAAAGCGATGCGAAAAGGTGCGGTCACAGCGGCAGTCGTCGTCCTCATCATCGTCGTCCTCGTTCTGCTGCTCCCCCGTCTGCTTCCGGTCGATTCCCTCAGGCCCCGCATCGTGGCGGCTCTCGAAGAGAAGACCGGGCGCACGATCGGCCTTTCGGGACTCTCCCTGTCGCTGTTTCCCGGAATCGGAGTGAGGGTGGCGGGGCTCACGGTCTCCGGGGACGCGCGCCATCCAAAGGAACAGCTCCTGTCGGTGCCGGAGGCCGAGATCCGGCTTGCGATCGCGCCGCTTCTGTCCGGGAGGGCGGTGTTCACGAAATGCATCCTTCACCGGCCGAAGATCGTGTTCCGCACATACGCGGACGGCGCCCACTCCGCGACGGACATCGTCCGCCGGTTTGCGGGGGAGAAGGGATCCGCCGGCGGGCCCCCCGCGGGGAAAGACGAGGAGCGGGTGGCCGTCGTATTGAGAACGGTGAGCGTCGAGGATGCGGGTCTGCTCCTCCACCGGGCGGACAAGGGCGGCAAAGAGAGCAGGTGGGAGATCTCCCCGCTTACCCTGAAGCTGTCCGGCATCGGGGAAAAGCGGAACGATTTCGAGGTCAGGACGCGGATCGAGGGGCAGGTGCGGGGGGAGGTCTCGTTCGCCGGAAGTCTCTTCCGGGAGCAGGTGGCGGGAACCGGGCGCGCCGGTTACACCTTCCAGGGGAAAGGGGAGCTGTTCGGGCAGAAGGTGGAGGGCAAGGGAACGTTCTCCGCCGAACGGGAGACCTCCGTCGTCGACCTCGCGATTACTTTCCCCGGGATCCGGGCGGAGAGGATGCCGGAGATCTTCAAGGATCCGCCGGCAGGCTTTGCGAAGGCGCGGCTAGAGGGGGTCATCCCTCTTTCCGTGAAGGTCGCCGGGACGCTGGAATCGCCGGAATTCGAAGCCAGGGCTGATCTGACCCGCGCCGGGGCGACGCTCAACGCGGACCCGGAGCTCCGGAAGACCGTCGACACTCCGTGCACGATCGTGGCCGTTGGACGCTATGCCTCCGACCGGCTGTACCTTTCGAACGCGGAACTTCGCATGCCCCCGCTTTCCGTCACCGCGAAGGGCGTCATCCATCCCGCCACCGGGGCACGGGAGTGGGAGGCGACCGCAACGGTCTCCTCCCTCGCCGAGACGGGGAAACTGCCGGGTGCGGGGCTCCTTTCGGGGTGGTCTCCGGAGGGACGGCTGACGGCGTCGGGAAAGGGGAGGAGCAAGAGGGCGGCCGCACCCGAAACGTTCGAAGGAAAGGTCGATCTCGGCGGGGTGGGCTTCCGGATTCCGGACAGGAACGTCGCTCTTCGGGGGCTTACGGGAACAATCTCCCTCGCTCCCGGGTCCGTGGCGTTCTCCCGGCTCGCCGGACTTCTCAACGGGGAGCGGTTCTCCCTGAACGGCAAAGCTTCCCTCGGCCCCGTCCCGCGGGGGCAGGTCGATCTGCGGATGGCCTACCTGGACGTGGATGCTCTCTTTCCTCCCGGTGCGGGGGAAAAGAAGGAGGAGAAGGAAGCCGCGACGGGGAAACCGGGAAAGGAGGAACGGCGGAAGCGGGAGATCTCCGCGCGGCTTGATGTCGTGATCGACGCCGGCAAGGCGAGGGGAGTGGAGTTCACGGATCTCAAGGGAGTGGTCCGTTACGAGAAGGGGAATCTGGTCCTCGATTCCGTGAGCGCACGGATGTACGGCGGGAACGTCGCACTCTCCGGCGTCGTCGGCCTTGCCTCTCCCGATCCCGATTTCCGGGTAAAGGTTGCGGTCAAGGAGGTTGCGGTCGAGGAGATTCTCTCCCGCAAGACCTCCCTGAAAGACTTTCTCTCCGGTCCGATGTCGCTTTCCGCGGACATCGGCGGAGGGATGAAGGACTTCGCGGATTTTTCCCGCACCGCTTCCGGCTCCGGCTCCGTCAAGCTGTCCGGTGGTAGAATCAAGGGGTTGGACCTGCTTTCGACGGCGGCCGGCGTGGCCGGCCTCCGGACCCTTGTCCCGGACGGCAGGGCGGCGCGCGGCGAGGCGGCGACGCCGTTTTCGGACGTTTCGGCTTCGTTTACGGTCGAGGCCGGGAAAATCCGGACGGAATCCCTGAGGCTTCTCTCCGAGAAGCTGGGGCTTTCCGGAAAGGCGGCCGTGGGCTTCGACCGGACGCTCGATTTCCAGGGTGTGCTCCGCCTTTCGAAGGAGATGTCGGCGCGCGTTCGGGGCACGGCGGGGAAGTTCCTGGTCGGCCCGCAGGGCGAGGTGGAGATCCCCCTGGTCATGTCGGGGCCGGTGACGGCCCCGGTGGTCTCCCTGGATACCGAAGCGCTCGCGAGGGGGGTCGGGGAGCGGCTCCTCAAAGAGGCGATCGGGGGCATGACCGGGGCTTCGCCGTCCCCCGGAGAGGGCGAAGCCGGGAAGGGGGCGCCCGGGACCAAGCCGGACAAGACGGAGCAACGCAAGGAAGTGGAGGAGCTGTTCCGGAAACTCCTCCCGGGACAACAGAGGTGAGGGAGATGGCTAGGGACGGAAGAGCGCTTCTCGTCATCGACATGCTCGAGGATTTCGTGCGGCCCGGGGCGCCCCTCGAGGTTCCTCGGACGAGGGAGGTCCTGCCGGCGCTGCGACGCCGTCTCTCCCGCGCGCGGAAAGAGGGGGAGCTCGTGGTGTACGTGTGCGATTCCCACAGAAAAAACGACCCGGAGTTTGCCCGCATGGGATGGCCGCCCCACGCCGTGGCCGGAACGCGCGGGGCGGCTGTCGTCCGCGAGATCGCGCCGGAACCCGGGGACGTGGTCGTGGAGAAGAAGAGCTATTCCGCGTTCCACGGCACCCACCTCTCCTCTGTTCTTCGCCGCCACGGCATCCGGTCGCTCTCTCTCGCCGGGTGCGTCACCAATATCTGCATCCTGTACACGGCTTACGAAGCCGCCGTGCGCGGCTACGACGTCGCCGTGGACGAGTCGTTCGTGGCAGGGCTGACCGAAAGGACGCACCGCTTCGCGCTCGACCAGATGGAGAAGGTGCTGGGGGTGCGCGTGACCCGGCGCGGCGGAAGCGGCAGGAGGCCGCGGGGATGAACCCGATCCCCAGCCAGGAGGAGATCCGCCGCGGGGAGACGACGGACGTCTACTTCGTCCGCACGATGGAGGTCCTCAGGAAACTGGGGAAGGAGAAGGTGCGGGTGAAGGCGGAATGCTTCGTCAAGCGGTTCCCGGACGCCTACGAGTATGCCGTCCTGTCCGGACGGGACGAGATGCTCTCCCTCCTTGCCGGCAGGAGCCTGGATGTGCTGGCCATGGACGAGGGATCCCTCTTCCTGCTCGAGGAACCGGTCTTTTCCGTCGAGGGCCCGTACGGCGAGTTCTGCGAAATGGAGACGGCGATGCTCGGCATCCTGTGCCAGGCGTCGGGAATCGCCACGAAAACCTCCCGGATCCGGTGGCTGGCCGGGGACCGCACGGTATTGAGTTTCGGGGCGCGGCGGATGCACCCCGCGCTTTCCACCCTCATCGACCGGCATGCCTTTCTCGGGGGGGCCGACGGCGTCTCGGTCGTGCGCAGCGCCGAGTACCTGGGGGAGGCGGCGCAGGGGACGATGCCGCACGCCCTCATCCTGGTCCTGGGCGACACCGTGGAAGCGCTCCGGGGGTTCGACGACGCGGTCGCGGCGGAGATCCCCCGCGTCTGCCTGATCGACACGCTCCAGGACGAGAAGTTCGAGGCGCTCCGGGCGGCGGAGGCATTGGGGAAGTCGCTCGCCGCGGTCCGCCTGGACACGCCTTCCTCGCGGAGGGGGGACTTCCGGAAGATCCTCCAGGAGGTCCGCTGGGAGCTCGACCTGCGGGGNNTCGTCTCCGGCGGCCTGGACGAGGAGGAGATCGGCTCCCTGCGGGACGTCGTGGACGGGTTCGGCGTGGGGACGTGCATCAGCAACGCTCCCACGATCGATTTCTCCCTGGATATCGTGGAGGTGGAAGGGCGGCCGTTCGCGAAGAGGGGGAAAGCATCCGGCGGCAAGCAGGTGGTCCGGTGCGTGTCGTGCGGGTGGCGGGAAGTCGTCCCGGAAGCGAACGCCCGCGGCCCGTGCCGCTGCGGAGCTCCTGCGGAGTCCCTCCTTCTCCCCGTGATGAAGGAGGGAAAGGGAATTGCTCCGTCCCTCTCCCCGCGGGAGTTGCGAAGCAGGGTGATCGACCAGGTGAGGCGATTCCACGCGCGGAAGGAGGGCCGATGATGGATCCCCCCGGGGGCAGAGGCAGGTCGATCCGCACCCTGGAATGGACGGGGGATGCGCTGCTTTTGCTCAACCAGCGCGTTCTTCCGCTGCGGGAATCGGTGACGAGCATCACCCAGGCGGAGGGGGTTGCCCACGCCATCCAGACGATGGTTGTCCGGGGAGCGCCCGCGATCGGCGTGGCGGCGGCATTCGGGCTGGTGCTGGCCGTCCGGAACGCCATCCGGAAGAGGCTCCCGTGGCGGGAAGAGTTCCGCAAGGCCGCCCTCCAGCTCCGTGCCACCCGGCCCACGGCCGTGAACNNGGCGAACAAGATCGGCACCTACGGACTGGCCGTTCTGTGCCGGGCCCACAAGGTCCCCTTCTACGTGGCGGCTCCCGTTTCCACCATCGATCCCGCCATCCGCACCGGAAAGGCGATCCCTATCGAGGAGCGGGATGGCAGGGAGGTGACCCACTTCCTGGGGACTCGGATCGCCCCCGACGGGGTCCCCGTGATCAACCCCGCATTCGACGTGACCCCGGCGAAGTACGTGACC
>DOTC01000092.1 GCA_003513855.1 Deltaproteobacteria bacterium
TCTGGCACATGCACCAGCCCTACTACAAGGACCCGGAAACGGGGACCTATATCCTTCCCTGGGTCCGTCTCCACGCCATCAAGGACTACGTGGCGCTTCCACGCCTCTTTCGGGAATTTCCGGGGGTCCGGCATACCTTCAATCTGGTTCCGTCGCTCCTGATCCAGATCCGGGACTACGTGGAACATGGCGCAGAGGACACATTCCTCACGATTTCCCGGAAAAACTCCCTCGACCTCTCCAAAGAGGAGGAGGTGTTCCTTCTCCGCAACTTCTTTTCGGCCCATCCCCCCACGATGATTCTGCCCCAGCGGCGATACGCGGAACTGTACCGGAAAAGGGAAAAGGCGATGGGGGCGACGGGAAAACCGGGAGTGCCGGGCGGGTACGGGGCTTCGGATTACACGGACCTGATGACGCTGTTCAACCTGACCTGGTTTCACCCCCTTCACCGCAAAGAAGACGCGGAACTCGACCGCCTGTGGAGGAAGGGAGGCGGGTACACCGAGCGCGAGAAGAGGTATGTCCTGGACAGGCAGATCGACATCATGGCGACGGTCATCCCGGAATACAGGAACGTGAAAGAGCACGACGGAGGGGAAATTACCTCCACACCCATGTATCACCCCATCCTTCCCCTCCTGATCGACAACCGGGCGGCTCAGGACGCTCTGCCCGGTGCGCCCCTGCCGAGGATCCCCTTTTCCTATCCAGGGGACGCGATGGAGCAGATTTCCCGTGGGAGGGAAGTGTTCCAATCCTGTTTCGGCAAGGCCCCGGACGGTTTGTGGCCATCCGAGGGATCGATCAGCCCTGCATCCCTCGAAATCGCTGTCCGTGCCGGCTTCCGGTGGACAGCAACCGACGAGATTCTTCTCTCGAAGGCGCTGGGGAAGTACGTCCAGCGTGATTCCGGCGGCGTTCCCCTGGATCCTTCCTGGTTGTATCAGCCATACGTCGCCTCCACACCCGCGGGTCCGATCCGGATATTCTTCCGGGACCATCACCTCTCCGACCTGATCGGGTTCGAATATTCCCGCTGGGCCGCTTCCGATGCTGCATCCGATTTCGCAAGGATGATCGGTACCATTCATAAAAAACTGTCCCACATCCCTTCACACCTTCGCAAAGAGTCCTATGTGGTTCCGATTATTCTGGATGGTGAGAATGCCTGGGAGTATTACCACGATTCGGGGCAGGAATTTCTGAAATCCCTGATGGGACGCCTGGCCTCTATGGGACCAGACATATCATGTATTACATTTAGTGAGTATTTAAATTTTCATGATTCAGAAGAGCATTTGCCTTCGATTCCAACCGGATCCTGGATCGACGGAACGTTCAACATCTGGATAGGGCACAGGGAGGACCAGGCGGCGTGGGAGCTGCTTGCCCGCGCCAGATCCCTCTGGAAACTGCGTTCCGACCAGATGACCCATGCCGGACTCGAGCTATCGAAAAACTTGCTCGATGCTTTCGACCATCTGCTCGCCGCGGAGGGCTCGGACTGGTGCTGGTGGTATGGAGACGAACATTCCACTCCTCATGCCCCGGAGTTCGACCGGTTGTTCCGAAGCCACGTGAAGGCGGCCTACCGTGAAATCGGCGAAACGCCGCCCGATTCGATCGACATCCCCATCGTCCGCGCGGACCGTATGCCCGCGGGCAGAAACCACCTCGAAAGCCCCCGAACATACATCCGGCCGAAAATAGACGGGAAACTCACTTCGTACTACGAATGGAGCTCCGCAACCCGGTATTTTCCCCGTCCGGAATACGGAACGATGCACCGGGTCGCCTCCGGGGTCCTCGAATGTCTGTACTTCGGGTTCGACGAGTCCAATATCTATCTGCGCCTGGATTTCCACGGTTCCGTTTTCGACCCGCCGGAACCGTTCGAGGCGGAAATCTTCTTTCCGAAGAAGAATCGGAAGATCAGCATGGTCCTTTCCCCTGCCGAACCTTCCGTTCGCGCGTCGATCGGGAACATCGGGGAGATCCTTTCCTTTGATAATCTCCCCACCATGCCCGATGCGATCAAGGCCGGATTCCACAAGGTTCTGGAATTGGGTGTTCCGTTCCAGGAACTCGGATGCGAAGGGGAAGAGGAGATCGATCTCTTCCTGACGATCGTGAAGCCGGGCGCAGTCGGGGAGCGGTGGCCCATGTATGGAACGTTTCTCGCGGACCTTCCAGGTGTCCACTACGAGGAGAGGATGTGGGAGGTATGACTCGGGGCTTTATTGTCCTTGACTTGATTNNTGATTATGTTGACATTTCTCTCATTTTATCCATAGTTACTTTTTTGGAATACTAATTGCAAATATTAATCGAAGGGTAATATTCTGTTCTGAAGGGGAAAACGAATGAAACGAATATGGCGGATGGGGTTTTTTATCATTTTTGCTTCTTTTTCATTAATATTCTTCCCATTTCAATCGTTTGCAGGAGATTATTATGTTTCCTTTAAACCAGGTGTTTATATTCCACAGTACAAACACGGGTTTTTGCAGGATGAACAATTTGATGAAGGTCCAAATCTGGAAGCCGTTTTTGGCAAATACGTTAACAATAATTTAGCAGGTGAATTGGGAATAGGATATTTTGAAACAAAAGGTGAGCTTGCTTCCTCCAGCACTCAAATGAAAGAACAGGTTTTTGACATTTTTTATACCTTAAAAGGTTTGATTCCCCTTGGACCTGTCGAGCTGTATGGTGGCGGTGGGTTTGGCGTATACATTTCCAAGACGTCTTTTTACCCGGATCACGATGTGAACACAAATCTCGGACTTCACGCATTGGCAGGCGGAATATTTAATATTAACGAGAGGTTATTTCTTGGATTGGAAGGTAAATATTTGTGGTCAAGCGCTTCATTCACGAACGGATCCGTTACAGTGGACGCACAACTGGACGGCATATTCGTTGGTGCAATTGTAGGGGTGAAATTCTAGGAAACACACTATTCCACATCCATTCCCCACGAAATCCCCTCACAGCTTTTTTTCCAAAAAGCGAAACGGTGACCCCCCTTGCCTTCATCGTAATCCTATTGATCCGGTGCGGGTGAATTCTACATGGAAAGGGAGGTATCCGATGGGTCGCAAATATATCGATTGCAGGGATTATCCGGGGGATGTGAAGTGCACGGTAGCCATTTCTGCCGATAGCGAAAAAGAACTCCTCGAGGCCGTCGTGCAGCACGGTACCAAGGTTCACGGTTATGCGGACACACCCGAATTTCGAGAAACCATCCGGAAAGGGATGAAGGAAGGAAGAACATCTTCCTGATCGTGGGTGGTCAAGCTCGCATTTATTCTCTGGTCAACTTCCAAGGAAGGGGGATTCGCCCGCACCGGTCCCCAACCCAACAACGTCTGGTAATCTATATTATGTCAAATTGACGGGCAAGAACCGGCAGGTTACTCCTTCCGGGAGACAACGAACTTCCACCCCATGAACAGAGGCCTCACCTTCTCGGTCAGTTTGTCACAAAGGTCCCGGATCAAGGGGATTCTCTCGATGTATGGCGCCTTCGGAAATATCCCGGCCGACTGCGCGGGGATGCTCAGGAAATCGAATAGATATTCATTCGTTATCTCGAACCTGTAGTCGAACTGTGAGGTTTTAAATCCCTTCTTTGCCGCCAGGAATTTCATCAGGTCGTCATAGGAAACCGTACCGAACTGGTATTCCAATCCGGGGAAAACACGGGGTATGGCATCCTTCCCTTTCCTGTTGAAAAGCCCGTCGTAATAACTGATTGCGAGAACCCCGCCGGGCATGATCAGTTGACACGCCTGGTCGATCGATTCCCGGAAATTGGGGAGAAGAAAGATCGATGCCGTGTAGAATACGGCGTCGAAGGCCTCGTTGAAATATTGGGAAAGCTTTTCCGCGTCCCCCCGGACAAAATAGATCCCCTGGGTCCCTTTCATTCGTTCACGCGCCTGGATGAGCATCGCCTCCGAGATATCGATGGCGTAGATGACCGGCTTTTTCTTGAAGGATCTGTGGATGCAGAGGGTTGATATTCCGGTTCCGCACCCCACGTCCAGGACCCTTTTCGGCTGGAACGGTTCGTTCAATTCCACCAGTTTTTCCGTAAGTGACCCGAAAAGATGATGTTTTTCCTCGAACGTTTCGTATATTGCCACGCTCTGGTCGAAATTGCGCTCTACGGCCAGCTTGAACCTTTTGTTTCTATCGTTTTTCTTTGCCATTCGTTTATCAGACCTTTTTCAAAGGATCGAACAGTTTCTGGAATTCCTCCATGGCGTACCGGTCGGTCATCCCTGCGATGTAGTCGCAGACCACCCTTTTGGTGCCGTCATTTTGCAAACGGGCGAAGATATGGGGGGGGAGCTGTTCGGGGCGGTCGCAATAGGAATGAAAGAGGTCCCCTATCACGCGGCGCGCCTTCTGTTCCATGCGGACGACCCGGTAGTGCCCGTACATTTCCTTCAGCAGATACGCCTTCAACTCCTTGTTCTTTTCCCGCATATCAAGATCGAAAGCGATGCACTTCACGCGCGTGGTTCGCCCCTCATCGGGAGTTCCGACACCATGTTTTTTCAAGAGAGCGTCGGAGGACCGGATCAGATTCCTTGTAAGAGATGAAATCATGTAAGATATCGACCTTGACTTAAGAATATCTTCATCTATTGCATGATATTCGTTCTTCACCTTCGATACTGCCTCTTTCCAAAGGCCGACATCCTCAAGCCCCGTCACAGAAAGCATACCCGACCGGATACCGTCGTCGACGTCATGACTGCTGTAGGCGATCTCGTCCGCGATATCCGCTACCTGGGCCTCCAGCGTCGGGTACCCCGGAAGCTGGAATTCCGGAACAGGAGGTGGCTTGTCATATTGGGAGCTATGCTTGCAGATCCCCTCACGGACCTCGAAGGACAGATTCAGCCCCCCGAAGGCCGGATACCGTTTCTCGAGGACGTCCACGACCCTCAGGCTCTGGAGGTTATGCTCGAAGCCACCCTCCCCTTCCATCAGCTGCTCCATCATGCGCTCACCCGCGTGCCCGAACGGGGTGTGCCCAAGGTCGTGGGCCAACACGATGGCTTCCGTCAAGTCTTCATTCAGGCGGAGGGCGCGGGAGATCGAGCGCGCGATCTGGGATACCTCGATGGTATGGGTGAGCCGGGTCCGGTAATGGTCCCCCTCGTGGTTCACGAAAACCTGTGTCTTGTATTCCAGACGCCGGAACGCGGCGGAGTGGATGACCCTGTCCCGATCCCGCTGAAACACCGACCGGAAAGGGTCCTCAGGCTCCGTGAACCTCCTACCCCTCGACTCCCCGCTTTTGACGGCGTAAGGCGCAAGGGCCTCGGTTTCCTTGCGCTCGAATTCCTTTCGGTCAAACATGCTCTTTCACGACAACACGATTTTTCCCCATGGTTTTTGCCAGGTACGCCGCCTCATCCGCAAATTTTACCATCTTTTGCTCGGAAACATCCTCTTTCCCCATGGAGTATATCCCGATGCTCACGGTGAGATGGCCCTCTCCGCCGGAGGTTTCGAAGAAACGGTGCCTATCGATTTCCGTCTTGATCCGCTCCGCGAGCATCAGCGCCCCGGCGGGCGTCGATTCCGGAAGGATGATCCCGAACTCTTCTCCCCCGTAGCGGGCCACGATGTCGTTGGCGCGCACAACGCCGCGCAACAGGCCCGCGATCTTCCTGAGGGCTGCGTCCCCCGCCAGGTGACCGAATTGATCGTTGAACTTCTTGAAATCATCGACGTCCACCATGAGGAGGGAAAGGGGGTGTCCGTACCGCCTGGCGCGTGCCAATTCCCTGGTGAGCGACTGGTAGAACTCCCTGTGGTTCGCAAGCCCCGTCAGGCCGTCCGTGACCGAGAGCTTTCTTGTGTTCTCGTTCAGTTCGACCAACTCCAGGGCAGTTGCCGCCTCCCGGACAAGCGTGACGACCGAATCCGTGGTCTTCCGGTTGATCGGACGGGAACCGGGATGGCTTCGCACCACAAGAATCGCGGACGGTGCGAACATCTCGCATTGGAGGCACTCTTTCCGTTTCTCCTCGATGGTACCCGAAACGTGCAGTATGCAGGTCGAAAAACCCTCGATCCAGCATTTAATGTCCAGGGTGTTATAGGCGGGACACTCGAGGTGTCCGCACGCCTGGATTTCGGAGCATTTCCTGCCGACCTTCCTCGTCACCGGCACCAGGAACGCCGGCCGATCCCCCAGAATGGCCCGGTCCTCCGGGCAATGTCTCTTGCCGTCCAGCGAAGGGATCGTGACGGNNGATGCCGAGGGCCGCACCGGTGAACCCGAGGCCTTCCCGCACCCCCTTGAGCAGGGCCTCGAGGACCTCGTGAGACCGGAACGACTGGAGCATCTTCTTGGTGAATACATGATGGGTAAGCAAATCGCGATGCGCTTCGGTGATCTCGCGAACCCGTCTCTCCTGGTCTTCCCTTGCCTGCTCTACCGACACCCCGAAATTCTCCTGAACCCTGTCGAGGAGACGACTGGCGGTCTCAACCGTCACCCGGCAGTCGGCCGTTTCGGGAAGATCTTCCCCATGGGACCGGACAGCATCCGACAGAATGCGGACAGCGTCTTTGAAGGAGTTCAGGTAAGCCCGCAACAAGAGCAGGAGAATCCCGATCAGCAGGGAAAACGTTGCCACCGCCACCAGCGGACCGTATCCCGAAAGGAAGACGGGTGACCTCCTGCCTGCGTCCAAGAGATTCCAGCCGAGAAGGTCTGCAGCCAAGCAGGCAAACGCCGCGCCCACGAGGATCATCGCGACCCCACCCAGGAAAAACCGTTCCTCGATCCGTCCCTCGATCCGCGTCAAGAAAGAGGATTCCTCTCCGTGATGGTCAAAAGATCTATTGTTCTTTACGGAAATCGGGCCCAAAAAGTTCACCGGATCTTCTCAGGAGATCAGAAGGAAACGGACGAAATCGAGAAGCCACCTGACGGCGTCTTTGCCGGCTGTAACCCATGCCCTGTAGGCTTCCGCCACGCCTGTCCATCCCGCGATGATCCCGGGCCCCATCAGGCAGGGTATCCACAACAGGAGAAAGAGCAGGACGACCGCGGCGGAAAACAGCCTTCCGCTCCTGCGCAGGTCCGGTTGTCCTACCAGAAACCCCTCGGCGGAGAAAAGGAGGTGCATCGTAAACAGGAAGGAGGCCGTCGCAAGGTAGATGTCCGGCACCCAGGGGGACGTTTGCCGAAACAGGGAGGCCGCGACGCCTGTTCCCACGCAGTACAGGGGAAAGATGTACGGGGCGAGGTCGATCATCACGTTGGTCCGGTCCAGGACCACCTTGCCTCCGTCTCTCGACGAGATATGGAACTGGTGGATCTTCCGGAAAAAGATCTTGGCAAGCACGAGGTGGGAGAATTCGTGACCCCACAGGTAAAACCGTTCAGGCTTCCGCAAGAAGAAATGCACCAGAAGGTAGGCCAGGGCACCTCCCAGGACGATCCACCCTTCCTCACGCGTCGCCAGTTGCCCCGCAGGAACAGGAAACGTGTACAGAAGAACTCCATCGATGATCAGAAGCGGGATACCGACAAGGGAAAAGAGGAAAACCCTCACGGACGGTCCTGGGCCGAAGAGCAGTCACTACCGTTTGCGTGGATAGAATGGCGAGTTATTCCCATAAAGAAACAGGTTTACAATAAGTAATCATTATGTTATTTCTCTTGATGAAAAATCCTCGAAATAGCGTTTTGAAAGGCAATAGGGATTGGACAATCTACCCAACATTCTCAAGACACGCGACCTCGCCATTCTCCTGGACATGAGCCCCGACGCGGTCAACGACCTCGCCCGAAAGGGAGTCCTCAAAGGGTACAAGAGCGGCAATCAATGGCGCTTCCGCCGAAAGGATATCGATCGGTTCCTGGAAAAGGGAGGAAAATTACTGGCGCCCCCGGGGTGACTCGAACACCCGGCAAACGGTTTAGGAAACCGCTGCTCTATCCGCCTGAGCTACGGGGGCGTCTCCCCCGGCATCCCCTTCCCCACCTAATCCCTGAACTTGAGCAGGGAAAACACCTTCTGCCCCTTCAACTTCTCGCGCCCGCGAAGGTCGGTCAATTCGGCCAGGAAGCAACATTCTACAACAACTGCGCCCTGCCGCTTCAATAAATCCACCACGGCGCCGACCGTTCCTCCCGTGGCGAGCACATCGTCGGCCACGACCACCCTCATTCCGGATCGAATCGCGTCCTCGTGGATCTCCAGCCTGTCTTTGCCGTACTCGAGCGTGTACTCCGCCGCTACCGTTTTGTGGGGAAGCTTCCCGGCCTTGCGCACGAGGATGACGCCGACCCCCAGCTTGTATGCCATCGCG
Source organism: Deltaproteobacteria bacterium (assembly GCA_003513855.1). GTDB lineage: Bacteria > Desulfobacterota > Deferrimicrobia > Deferrimicrobiales > Deferrimicrobiaceae > CSP1-8. Next base: position 8,359 of record DOTC01000092.1, read on the forward strand.
GCACCCATCACGAACCCGCGGGCCTCGATCCCGACGACAGCTTCCACGCCCTTGTGGAAGTGGCGGTGCGCCATGAGGTCGATCGCCCGCTGGTAGGACGCCGGGTCGGACAGCAGGGTTGTGATGTCCTTGAACTGGATCCCCTTNNAGATATTTTTCGGGGTCCACACCCTCCCCTTCCAGCCGAATCTCTAAGTGGAGGTGAGTCGTCGTCGCGTTTCCGGTGTCTCCCACCGTCCCGATCACGCTTCCTGCCGCAACGGCATCACCGGATCGGACGTGGAAGGATCGCAGGTGTCCATACAGGGTTGTGACCCCTTCCCCGTGATCCAGAACGATCGCGTTTCCGTACCCTCGCATCCCGTTCCCGGCGTACAGCACCACACCGTAGCCAGCAGCCCGGACCGCAGTCCCTCCCGGCGCCAGGATATCGATCCCTTCATGCATCCGCCCGTCCCTCATCCCGAACCCCGAGGAGATCGTTCCGCGTAACGGGAGTACGAACCTTTTCCCCGAAAGACGGGAACTGGCATCCAGGACCCCCGGGGGGGGGACGGTCCTCGTATCGGTCGCTCCCGGGATCCAAAGCATCTGTCCCGCCTGAAGCGTCCGGGGGTCATCGATCCCATTTGCCTCAAGGAGTGCGCCTGGATCCATGTCGTATGCTTTTGCGATCCGGTAGGCCGTCTGCCCTCTCTCCACCCGGTGGTAGACGCCTGTCCCCCTCGAGCAACCCGGGACAATCCCCGCCAGAATCAGTGCGGCAAGCAGAACCTCCGGGAGCCGGCACCTCTTCCGGACAGCCCTCCTTCCGATCATTCGGAGAACCCGTGGGCCCCCAGGAGAGGGACAAAACGGCAACCGCCGAGGTATTCCTTGCGGGGGATCCCCTCCTCCTTGCGGACGCTGACCAGATCCTGCTCCCACCGACCCCCGATCGGGATCACCATGATGCCGCCTTCCCTCATCTGCGTGAAGAGGGGCTCCGGCACGTCGGGCGCGGCGGCCGTGACGATCACCCGGTCGAACGGAGCATCGTCAGGCGCACCCAGCGTTCCGTCCCCGATGCGGAACCGGACGTTGCCGATCGCGAGGGCGGCAAGCCTGGCCTGTGCTGCCCGGGAAAGGGAGTCCAGGCGCTCTACGGTGACCACCTCCCGGGACATCCGGCAGAGGATCGCCGTCTGGTAGCCGGACCCGGTACCGATTTCGAGCACTTTCTCGGTTCCTTCGAGGAAGAGTGCCTGGGTCATCTCGGCGACGATGTACGGTTGGGATATGGTCTGCCCGTCCCCGATGGGGAGCGGGTTGTCCTCATAGGCGCGGGCGGCGAGCGACGGGGGAACGAACCGGTGTCGGGGAATCTCCTTCATGACCGCGAGAAGCCTCTCGTCCCGAATGCGGCGGGCCCTGAGCTGCTCCTCCACCATGGCCTTCCTGTTCAGAACGGCCGAACCCTCGTTCGGTTCCGCTTTCGGTCTGCGCCACCCCAAGGCCCGGCTCCGTTACCACTTCCACCGTTTGAGGTTGCGCAGCGACATGTAATTCGTCAGATCGAGATGGATCGGCGTGATCGAAATGTAGTTCTGCGCGACGGCGACCAAGTCCGAGCCGGGAATGTCCTGACTGGCGAGGGAATCGCCGCCGATCCAGTAATATTTCCTCCCGCGAGGGTCGCGCTTCTCCACGATGGCCTCCCCGTAGATCCGCTTTCCCTGGCGCGTGATTCTCACTCCCTGGATCTCGTCCATCGGGACGTTCGGAAGGTTCACGTTCAGCAGCGTGTCTTTCGGAAGCTTCTGGCGAAGCACCTTGCGTGCGACGTTCACGGAGAATTCCGCTGCCGCATCGAACCGGAAATGGTTTCGCGACGCAAGGGAGACCGCGATGGAAGGGATCCCCAGCAGGGTCCCCTCCATCGCCGCGGAGACGGTTCCCGAGTAGGTAATGTCGTCCCCCATGTTCGCCCCCTTGTTGATGCCGGACACGAGCAGGTGGATCTTCTTGTTTCTGAGGATTCCGTTCACGGCAAGGTTCACGCAATCGGTCGGCGTCCCGTCGACGGCGTACGCCCGCGTCCCGATCTTTTC
>DOTC01000074.1 GCA_003513855.1 Deltaproteobacteria bacterium
TCCTCCCCGACGGCCACCATCTGGATAAGCGTGGGCGGGATCTCGGCGTGCTGGCGCAGCGCCTCGGACAGGGAGGTTCCCTCCACGACGCGCGCCGCCGCCGCTTCGATCCGCTTCGCGATCACGGCGTTCCCCACGACGGGGGCGACGATCCGCAGAGCCCGGTCGATGGGAATCCCGCCCGCCACCATGGTGGACAGGGTGCGCGCGAAGCGCGAGAGCGCCGCCATGTGGACGATTCTCCCCAGGATCGGGAGGCGGAGCAGGAGGGCGTCGCGGGCCCATTTCCCCCGATCGGTGGACAGATACCGCCTTCCTGCCACCACCAGGATCCCGAGGAGCAGAAGGAGCACCCACCAGCCGGCCGCGAACAGGTTGGAGACCGCGATCAGCACCCGGGTGGGGAGGGGGAGGGCCTGGCCGAGGTTCGTGAAGACGCCGACGATCTTCGGAACGACGAACGACAGGAGGAAGACGACGACAAGACCCGCGACGGATGCCATGAGAAGGGGGTAGGTGAGCGCCGAACGGACGCGGTTGATCGTCCGGGCCTGGTCCTCGAGGTGATCGGCCAGCCGGGAGAGCGAAAGGTGCAGCGTACCGCTCTCCTCTCCGGCCCTCACCATGCTCGCGTAGAGTTCCGGGAACATTTCGGGCTGGGCCTCGACGGCGCGGGCGAGGGACATGCCGCTGCGGATGTTCTCCTGGAGATCGACGAGCACCCGCCGGCTTTCGGGGTCGTCCACCTGCGCCGAGAGCGACTGGAGCGCGGACACCAGGGGGACGCCCGCCCCGACGAGGGTGGCGAGCTGGCGGGTCAGGAGGGGGAGGAACTCCTTTCGGCCGAGCAGGGAGAGGGAGGGAAAGAGCCGGCCCCCGCCCCGTTCTTCCGCGACGTCGATCGGGTACGTCCCGTCCGTCCGCAGCTTCACCCGGGCCGCTGCAACGTTCTCGGCGTCGACCACCCCCTTTTTTGCGGCGCCTTCCCGGGAGACCCCCGTATACCGGAACGTGGGCACGCGGACGCCTCACTCTTCCTGGGTGACGCGCAACACTTCCTCCACGGAGGAGATGCCGGCGCGCACCTTTTCCGCCCCCGCGGCGAGGATCGTTCGCATTCCCCGGGAAACGGCAAGGGTCTTGATCCCCTCCGAGTCGGCCCGCTCGAGGATCAGGGAGCGGATGCGGTCGTCCACGATCAGGATTTCGAAGATGCCCACGCGGCCGCGGTAGCCGGTGTTCATGCAGGAGGGGCACCCCTTTGCGGCGAAGAACTGCCCGGCGGGTTCCCCCGAGAGCCCGATCTCCTTCCACTGCGCAGGCGACGGAGCATACGGCACGCGGCAGCCCGGGCAGAGCTTCCGGACGAGGCGCTGGGCGATGACCCCCGAGAGGGAGGAGGCGACCAGGAAAGGCTCGATCCCCATGTCCACCAGGCGCGTCACCGCGCTGGCGGAATCGTTCGTGTGGAGGGTGGACAGCACGAGGTGTCCCGTCAGCGACGCCTGGATCGCGATTTCCGCCGTCTCGGCGTCCCGGATCTCCCCCACCATGATGATGTCGGGGTCCNNCCGGTCGGGCCGGTGACGAGCAGAATCCCGTTGGATCTTCCCAGGGAGCGCTGCACGGAAGCCAGGTCCTTGGGGCCGAGACCGATGTCCTCCAGCCCCAGCTGGAGGTTCGACCGGTCGAGAATCCTCAGGACCACCCTCTCCCCGAACCCCGTGGGCACCACGGAGACGCGGATGTCGATCTCCTTTCCCCCGAGGCGGATCCGGATCCTGCCGTCCTGCGGCAGCCTCCGCTCGCCGATGTCCAGGTTCGCCATGACCTTGATGCGGGACACGACGGGGGCGTGCCACTTCCTCGGCGCGGTGACCATGGGGTAGAGGATCCCGTCGATGCGGTTCCGCACGACGAGCTCCTTTTCGAACGGCTCGACGTGGATGTCGCTGGAGCGCTCCCGGATCGCCCGGAAGATCAGGGAGTGGACGAACTTGATCACCGGGCCTTCGTCCGGCGACTCGAGGAGGTCGCGGGTCTCCTCGATGGCGGCCTCGACGTCCAGGTCCCACTCCCCGGAAAGGCCCTCCGCGATCTCCCGCTCCGGGGCGTGGTGCCGCTCGTACGCCGCGTCGATCTTTCCTAGGATGACCTCCCCGGGAGCGGCAAGGATGCGGGCGGGACCGGCGAGGAAGCGGATCTCGTCGAGGGCGTACGCGGAGTCGGGCCTTCCGGAGAGGATGACGAGGGTCCCGTCGGCATCCCGGCAGGGAAGGAGCAGGTGCTTCCTGGCGTACCCGATCGGGATCTTCCCGAGCAGGTCGACCTCGGGCGAAAGCGCCGCGAAGTCCGACTGCATTTCCTTTCTCGCCTCCGGGCTCACTTCCACTCCATCTTTTTGCCCCCGGGGAATAGCTTCTTCACCGCGTCCTTGTTCTGTTCGATGAACCGGTCCATCTTCTCCTGGTTTTCGGTGGTCACCTCGAACATCTCCTCGGGGGTCTTGATGATGTGCGGCGTCAGGAAGATCAGCAGGTTCGTCTTTTTATGCTGAACCGACGAGAACCGGAAGAGGTATCCGAGGAGCGGGATGTCTCCCAGGAGCGGAACCTTCGATTCGTTGTTGGTGACGGTATCCTGCATCATCCCCCCCAGGANNCTGGACGGCGGACGACTCCTGGTAGAGATCGAGGCTCACGAAATCGCTCTCGTTGATGCGCGGCGTGAACCGGAGGATGATCCCGACGTCTTGCCGTTCGACCGTGTTGATCACGTTGGCGAGGTTCGTCGTGTCCCGCGACTGGCTGGTGATGAAGGGGATGTTCTCGGCGACGATGATCTCCGCCTCCTTGTTGTCCAGGGTCAGCAGGTGCGGGGTGGAAAGGACATTGATGTTGTCGGTGGTCTGGGCCGCCCTCAGGACCGCCGTGATGGCGGGGATTTCCGTTCCGTCCGGAAGGGTGACGGTTCCCGCGATCCCCGCCGTGAGCAGGCCGGTTCCCGAAAACAGGAGGGGGTTCCCGGTCGCCAGGCCCAGGAGAAGCTCGTTCAGGTTCCCCTGGAATCCGAAATTCGTCCCGCCGATGATGGCGCCGTCGTTTTTGAGCTCGCCCGCCGCGCGGAACTCGACTCCGAGGTCCCGCGCATTGTCCAGGTTGATTTCCATCACGAGGGCTTCCACGTATACCTGCCGTCGGCGGATGTCCAGTTTCTTGATGACGTCGACGATCGTCTGGTAGTCGTTGAGCGAGGCGATGATGATGAGGGAGTTGGTGGCCTTGTCCGCCGTGATCTTCACCCCGCCCTCGAGCTCCGCGGCGATGACGCCCTTGATCGTGGG
>DOTC01000113.1 GCA_003513855.1 Deltaproteobacteria bacterium
GCCCGGGTCCAGAACCTCAACGTCTACGTGGTCCAGGCCTTCGGGGCCGGGTCCACGCTTCTCCGGTACGCCGCGATCAACGGAGGGTTCGAGGATCTGAACGGGAACAACGTGCCGGACAACACCCTGGAGTGGGACGGGAACGGGGACGGTATACCGGACACCTACTTCGAGGCCTCGGACGGGCGAAACCTGGAGAAGGCCCTGCGGGACGTCTTCTCCAACATCCTCCGACGCGCCTCCTCAGGGACCGCGGCGTCGGTTCTCGCCTCCGGGGAGGGGAGCGGTGCGAACCTGATCCAGGCCGTCTTTTACCCCAGGAGGAGATTCGGGAACGACATCATCAACTGGACGGGGTCCCTGCAGAACCTCTGGTACTTCGTCGATCCCTACTTAACGAACGCATTCATACGGGAAGAGACGACCGTCGACGACACGCTCAACCTCGCCAACGATTACATCGCCCAGTTCTTCTTCGACCCTGCGTCGGAGGTCACGAAGGTGAGGCGATTCGCGGACACCAACGGGGACGGAACCCCGGAATCGGAAGTCACGCCACCGATCGGCATCGAACAGCTGAAAAACATCTGGGAAGCGGGAAACCTGCTGTGGCAGCGAGACCTTTCAGCGTCCGCGAACCCCCGGACGATCTACACCACGACGGACGGGACGAGTCTCATACCGTTCTCCGTGGACGACGCGAGCCTCATATCCCTTACGAGTCTGCAGGCCTCCACGTCCACGGAGAGAGAGCAGATCATTCGGTTCGTCCACGGGGAGGATATCTTCCAGGATCTGGACGCCAACCTGGTCAACGATTTCCGGCTCCGGACCGTGACCTTCGGGATCGACAACGCCGTGTGGAAACTGGGTGACATCATCAACTCGACCCCGAGAGTTGTCGGCGGGATCCCCCTGAACCGGTACAAGGAGATCTACCAGGACACCACGTACAGCGCATTCACCGGAACGTCTGCATACCGGAACCGGGGATTGGTGCTCGCCGGAGGAAACGACGGGATGCTGCACGCCTTCAANNAGGCTTTCCAACCCGGCCCCCTCCACTCCTCTGGGAAACGAGGAGTGGGCGTTCATCCCCAAAAATGCGCAGCCGTATCTCAAGTACCTCATGGATCCCGACTATTGCCATCTCTTCTACACGGATCTTTCCCCGTACATCTTCGATGCGAGCATCGAGGGAAATCCAACAGATACCCGGACGGTTGATTCCTGGAGGACGGTGGTCATCGGCGGAATGAGGAGCGGCGGGGCCTGTCGGGACATCTCGAGCAGTTGCACGGACTGCGTTAAGACCCCGATCTCCAACCAGGGGTTTTCCTCCTACTTTGCCCTGGACGTGACGGACCCCGCCAACCCTTCCCTTCTGTGGGAGTTCTCCAACGCCGGGCTCGGGTTCACCTCCCCGGGACCTGCGGTGATCCGGATCAACGCCTTGAACTCCGGGAATCCCGACAGGTCCCTGAACGGGAATTGGTACGTAGTATTGGCATCGGGGCCCACCGGACCGATCGATTCCACCAGTTACCAGTTCCTCGGCCGTTCGGACCAGAACCTGCGACTTTTCGTCCTCGACCTGAAGAGCGGGAACCTGGTCAGGACCATCGACACGGGAATCCCGTACGCCTTCGCGGGGTCGATGATCAACAACGTGGCCGACTTCAACCTGGATTACCAGGACGACGCCGTCTACATCGGATACGTCAAGAAGGATTCCGGCACCGGCGAGTGGACGCAAGGCGGTATCGGAAGACTCGTCACGAAGGCAGGCATCTCCACGGACTTCGGGGACCCCTCGGTGTGGGAGTTCAGCCAGGTGATCGACAACATCGGTCCGGTCACTTCCGCGGTGGCCCGGCTGCAGAACAACACGTACAACGCCTCGTGGCTCTTCTTCGGGACCGGCCGGTACTATTTCGAGATCCCCCCGCTGGGAGACAACGCGACCCCGACGCCGGACGACGGCGCCGGCCAGCGGAAGCTGTTCGGGGTGAAGGACCCGTGCTTCGCGTCGTACAACAACATCAACCCGACCTGCACGACGACCGTGAACGCGTCGAGCCTCACGGATGTCTCCTCCGTCGGAGACGTCCCCTCGGAGGCGGTTGCGAACTCCCCCGGATACGCGGGATGGTTCATCGACCTGGATGCATCCGGCAACTACAGTTACGACAACACGACCCGGTCGTACCGGGCAGAGCGGGTGATCACCGACCCCTTGGCCACGACATCGGGGCTTGTCTTCTTCACGACCTACAAACCGTACGGCGACCCGTGCGCGCTCGGGGGCAAGAGCTTCCTGTGGGCGACGCGGTACAACACGGGCGGGGCGCCGCCCCAGGCGATGCTGAAAGGGAAGGCGCTGGTCCAGGTCTCCACGGCGAGCGTGGAGCAGCTGGACCTTTCTACGGCGTTCCAGGGAGATTCTACGCTTCACAAGGGGGGGAGAAGGACGTTCGCGATCGAGGGGGTCCCTCCGACCGCCCAGGGTCTGTCGATTCTCTCTCCACCTCCCCCCGTGAAGCGGCTGATGCATATCCGCGAAAGGTAGGAGAAGGAACTTGAGGTTGCCGAGGAGGAGAGATGCGGACCGCTAGGAACAACCGGGGAGTGACGCTGATCGAGGTGATGACCGTGGTCGCCATCATCGGAGTCCTGGCGATCATCCTCGGCTTTTCCTTCCAGGGATGGCTCGCAAAGTACAAGGTTGAGGATGAGACAAAGCGGTTCTACGCAGATCTGATGGACGCCCGGGCAAGGGCGATGCAGAAGAAAAGGGTTACGTTTGTGGACCTGGCGGCGAATCGGTACAGGACGTTCGAGGACTCGGACCCGGTTCCGGACGGGGACGAGGCGCTGACAGGGGGGGACACCCTGATCTCGAATACGGAAACCCATTTCGCGATTGACCAGGCTCTGGCCGGCGGGGTCACGCAGTTCCATTTCGACAGGGAGGGACTTGCGTCCGTCACGGGAAGAATCCGGCTCGTCTCGAGCCTCTCTCCCGATTACGACTGCATCACCATCGCAACGACGAGGATTCGAATGGGGAGATTCCATGGTGGCATCTGTCAGGAAAAATGAAAAAGGGATGACCCTTCTCGAGACGGTCGTCGCCCTAGCGATCGTGTTCATCGTGTTCCTGGGGCTGGCGGACGCTGGTCTGCTCGTGTTCGATTTCAACATCAACAACGCGATCCGGGATGAGGGGGTCAAAGTTACGGAGATGGAGATGGCGACGGTGAGAGGAACGTCCTATTCGACGCTGAACGACCCCGTCCTGTATCCGGATAATGTTGCGAAGCAAAGCCCGAACGGCAGTGTTGTTCCGAGGCAGATTCGGGGGTTGACCGTGAACTACGCCCCCCGGTGGACCGTAATCCGTCTCAATGCCGACAATCTGCAGGTGGCGATCAATGTCGCGTGGCAGAGATCGGCCTGGACGTCCTCAGGCAGGGCGCTGCGGAACTACTCGCACCAGGTGACCACCATCGTGAGGAACCGATGAGCAGACGGGAGCGGGGATTTACGCTCGTCGAAGTGATGATTGCGCTGTTTGTCATGTTTCTCGCCATGACCGCCGTGTCCACGTTCCTGGTCGGCGTCAAGGGCAGCGGCGGCGTACTCAACCTGTACAAGCAGCAGAGCAGGATCGCCCAGAGCGGAATGGATTCGATCATCGGGCTGGAGATCTTCCGGAAGGACCTCGAGCAGGCGGGGTACGGGTTGCCGTGGAACAACATTCCGGCCTACATCGAGGCGACCTCGATGATCCTCAACGATTCGGGCAACGCTCCGCGGGGGATCGTGAGCGTCGACGGGGGCGGGGTGAGCGGATCGGACTACCTTGTGCTCAAGGCCACCAACGTGGCGATGAACGATGCATGCAGGAAGTGGACGACCCTCGAGACAGGCGATGTCAAGCGCGCCTGGACCACGGTTCCCGCCAACGCGGAGAACCTGAACGCTGCGGATCGGGTAATCGTCATGGCCCCCGGGAGCACCGGCACCAACTGGAGGTCCCTGGTGATTGCGGGGGGAGCCTTCTCCACGACGTACAACAACACTGCAGCCTTCGCCCCGGCAACCGCTGCGGATACCCGGATCATCTACGGGATCGATGACGCCACCGCCCCCCGGATGCCGTTCAACCGGGCGGATTATTACCTGTCCACCGCCAATGTCCCCCAGCGGTGCGCGCCGAACACCGGGGTCCTGGTGAAAGCGGTCGTCAAACAGGCCGACGGAGACCTCGATGCCCCGCTTCCGCTTCTGGACTGCGTCGCCAGCATGCAGGTGCGATACATGCTCGACACGGACGGGGACGGTTCGGTCGACACCCCCTTGACCGACATCACGGCCCTCGACGCCCAGCAGATCCGCCAGCAGGTGAGGCGGGTCCAGGTGTCGATCCTGGCCCATGAGGGGCAACGGGACCCGGGCTACACGCACTCCCCGACCAATATTCCGGTTGCCGGCACGCCGGTCGACATCTCTCCCAACCGGAATTACCGGTGGAAAGTGTACGACGTGGTGGTAACTCCGGAAAACTTGAGGAACTGACGTGACACTTGCCAGGAATGAAAAGGGTGTCGTGATCGTCTTCGTTCTCCTGCTCGCCCTAGTGGGCCTGATCACCATCGCAGGCCTCCTGCACATGCTCGCCCGGAGCGGGTACGTTTCGGGTCAGCAGAAGCGGTACAACACGGCGCTCGAGGCCGGCCGGGGAGGGGTGGAAGCAACCCTCGAGGTGGTAGCGGACCGGGGGCAGGACAAGATGGGCCTCACAAACCTCGTTCTCGGGGCGGACCTCGATACCAAGCTCATGAGCCCCACAGAGTCGTGGGGAATGGGGGTCGACAGTTCGTCTGCCATCAATCCCGCGGTGAACAACTCCTACGACATCCGGTTCGATCTGGGAAACTACCGGATCTACACGAAGATCGTCGACACGGTGGACGGAAACTCCGGAGCGGACACGGGCCTGCTGAAAGCGGGCGTGGTCAATGCGGGGTCCGGCGAGGTGACGGTGATGAACATCCCGTACCTCTACACCATCGAGGAGTTGACCGAAACCCCCGGGAATGCATCAGAGAGGGCGAAGCTATCCGTACTCTACCAGTACTGAACAGGATCCCGGGAAGAACGGCGCTTCTCGCCGCTGCGCTGCTCCTTCTCGCCTCCTGCTCGGGTGAGAAGCCCGACTCTCCTGTCTCCCGGGCCCCCAGGGAGAAGGGGAACTCTTCGCATACGGAGACGGCGGCTCCGCAGGCCTCAGGTGGGAGGTCGTCCGTGGAAGCCCTTCCCGGAAACGCCGGAAGAATAATCCGGGCCAATGCTCCCCCCGAAATCCGGTCGGTAAAATTCGTTCCCGAGATATTCCGGCCGGGGGATTCCCTGGGAGTCGAGGTATCGGGCAGCGACCCGGACGGAGACGAGGTGACCTTCGAGTATGCCTGGGAGAAGAATGGGACCCCCGCGGGGAGTGGCAGCAGGATCGAGGGTGCACTACAAAGGAAGGACGCGATTGCCGTAACGATCACCCCCTTCGACGGGGAGGTCCGGGGCAGGCCCCTGACCCTTCGAAGGGAGATCCGCAACGTTCCCCCTTCGATCGAAGGGGTGAAGGACGCCCGACTGGAGGGGGATCTGTACTCCTGCAGCATCCTGGCGACCGACGGGGACGGCGATCCCCTGACGTACGCCCTCAAGGAGTCCCCCCCCGGGATGTCCATAGAGACCCCCACGGGAACGATCCGGTGGGAAATCCCCCCTGCAGTCACGGGAAAAGTCCCCGTCACCGTTGTCGTATCGGACGGAAACGGGGGGGAAGCGTCGTATTCCATGGCCGTGACCATCCAGGAGGCGGCCCCCTCTACCCAACAGCGATAAAATAATCAGCCCCTGCAACCCGAATGCGTTTCCGTGAATCCTTAATAGACAAGACGGGTCCCTATTTGAGAAAAAAGCAGGGGGGGGAGAGATGCGACGGATCGCGATCATCATGGTTACGGTTATTTTCCTGGCGCTTCCGGCGGCGGTTCCCGCGGAGACGTGGGAGCTGGACACGGCGCACACGGGAGTCCACTTCAAGGTGCGCCACCTGATGGTTTCCTACGTGCGGGGGGATTTCGAAAAGATATCGGGAAACATCGTCTACGACGAAAAGGATTTCTCCCGATCGTCGGCGGACATCGTCATCGAGGCCGCCTCCATCAACACCCGCGTGGCCAAGCGCGACGACCACCTGAGGAGCCCCGATTTCCTGGACGCCGCGAAGCACCCCGTCATCACCTTCAAGTCGAGGAGGGTGGAGAAAGCCGGCGACGGGAAACTGAAGATGACGGGCGATCTGACCATCCGCGGGGTGACCCGGGAGGTGGTGCTGGACGTCGAAGGGCCGACCCCCCCGATCAAGGATCTCCAGGGAAAAACGAGGGTCGGGGGATCGGCGTCCGCGAAGATCGACCGGAAGGATTTCGGGCTGACCTGGAACAAGGCGATCGAAAGCGGCGGGGTCGTCGTGGGCGACGAGGTGGAGATCACCATCGACGTGGAGGTGGTCAAAGACGCCTAGGCTCTGCATAACCCCGCCCCGAACCGGCGACGGAAAGAAGGTCAGGGTCCCGCGGAGCTTCTCACAGTTCGAGGCAGAACATGGTGTGGCTGTNNCCCGTAAACCGTGGCCACCACTTCGTACAGGCCGCTCACGAGACAGACCCCCTCCACCCCGTCGATTTTTTTCATCCCCTGGGCGACTTTCCGGTCCTTCCCCGGATCCGTTCCAACGAGCACGATCGCTTTCGCCATGCCTGCTCCCTCCTCTGGAAAAGGTGTGCAACGGGTGGAACGAACGATCTGTTTTCCGGATACCCCCTTATCCTGTTCCTGTCAACGGATATGTTTCCTTCGCCATGGAGGGGAGGTCGATATCCCCGGTGGTCGGTCCCGGAAGCCTCCCGCACGATTTTCTTGTAGAGTGAAGGGATGCCGGAACGGACTCTCCTGCGCCATGCCGTGTTCCTGGCGGCTCTTTTTATCGCCGCAGTGCTTGCGGGCGCCCTGGCGCCGCCGTCGTTCCGCGGTGAGCTTGTCGAGACCTTTCTGGCTCTCGTCGGTCCCGGCTTCGACCTGCCCGGAGGCGAGCTGTTCCTGCTCATTCTGTTGAACAACACGGTCGGGGCGCTCCTCGTTCTCCTGTTCGGNNTCCGGAGAATCCGCCGCCAGGAACAGGAACCGCTGGGGGGAAAGGTGGTGCATGCCGTCCGGAGATATTTCGCCATCGCGTTTCCGCTCTTCGTCATCGCCGCCGCGATCGAGACGGCGACGATCCTCTGGTTTCCGCACACCTTCCCCTTTTAGTCCCCTTTCCGGGGACGTTCCTCACAGCCCGCCTGACGTTGTTATGGAAAGTTGAACTTGCCGTGATATTGCCGTGATCAATTCCGAAGAAATTGATGGGCAGAGGGAAAAATATTTGCAAAGGAGGAGTTCATCCGATGGAAAGGAGAATCGTCACAGGATTTATCGTCTCTGCGCTCTTCTGTTTCGGTCTTGCTGCCCCCCTGCCCGCCGCTCAACTGACCGTAGCGGTAACCAACCTGACAAACGGGATCTACTTCACGCCGCTGCTCATTACGGCGCACGACAATGCAACGCACCTGTTTGAAGGGGGGTCTCCGGCAACGGCCAACCTGCGCCTCCTTGCAGAATGCGGGGACATATCGGGCCTCGTGAGCGATCTCGGGGGCGAGGATGCCGATACGGTNNACCCGGTCCCGGCTCTCGGTCGTTGCCATGCTCCTGCCCACGAACGACGGCTTCGTCGGGCTCGACTCCCTGGAGATTCCGGGCACGCCGGGCACCTATGTGTTCTACCTCAACGGATACGACGCGGGCACGGAGGCGAACGGCGAACTTCTGGACACAACCGGCTGCGCCCCGGGGATGCCGGGAATACCGGCGGCGCCGGGCGGAGACGTGGGAACGGGGGGGTCCGGAGTGGCGTCAGCGGATTCCAACACGGCGGTCCATGTACATCGCGGGAACCTTGGGGATACCGACCCGACCGCCGGTGCGAGCGACCTGGACAGCACGATCCACCGGTGGCTGAACCCTGTTGCCAGGGTCGTCGTTACCGCACAGTGAGGGGGTGACCGTCATGAAAAGAAGAACCCGTATCCAATGGGTGGGAGCAGCCATCCTGCTGTCGGCCCTCGTTGCGCTCAACGGGTGCGACAGCGGTGATGACGCAGGCATGACGCCGGCACAAGAAGCCACGTACAGGGTTACCATGACGAATCTGACCGGCAGCCAACCGCTTTCTCCCCTCGGGGTGGTCATCCACACCGGTGGGTATGCCGGGTGGGAGATCGGAAAAGCTGCCTCTTCCGGGCTGGAGCGGCTTGCCGAGGGGGGTGATCCGGCGGCCTTTCTCGCGGAGGCTGCAGGAAACGCAGATGTCCTCGTGACGGGATCGGGCAGTGGCGTCATCGGACCGGGGGCAACTGCAAACGTCGAGCTCACAACGGCACCGTCCCAGGGTCTCCAATTGACCTGCGCAACGATGCTGGTCAACACCAACGATGCATTCACCGGGATCGCGGGCCTGGTCATCGGAGACCTGGCCGTCGGGGAAAGGAAAAGGATCTACGTCCATCCCTACGACGCCGGCACGGAGGGAAATACCGAAACGGCCTCCACCATACCCGGTCCGGCCGGGGGCGGAGAGGGATTCAATGCGGAGAGAACGGATCGCGATTTTGTTTCGGCCCACAGCGGAGTCGTGACGCAGGACGATGGACTGGTCACATCGGCCCTCGACGAATCGGACCGGTTTCTTTCCCCTGTATCGGAGATCGTCGTTACACGCATCCGGTGATGCAGGGGGACAAACTGGTTCGATGCCCGGTGATGTCACGTGGGTGCGGCAGGGTTACGCCGGTCTGCCGCACCCACACCACCCTGATCATACCCGGTAAAATTTCCCGTTCGAAATGCCGATAACAGCCTGAGAACCAAATGGATATCAGGGATAGGGGGAAGAGCGGATCCCGGAATGATTCGTGCCCCCCGTCGACGTCGGGGGAAGGGCCTGCCATCAGGTTCATTCTTTCTCGGAGGTGGGTAACAGGGCCTGAGCTTCGCCCGCGATGTTGACCGGGAATCCCGTTCCGGACGAAACCGTCTCCCTTTGTCGGCGTCCCATCACAGTGGAAGGAAAACCATGGGAAAGATGGCGGCCACAAAGATCGCCGTTGCGGCTGCAGCGCTGATTTCGGCAGCAGGGTGCGCCTCGGTGTCCACGCCTCGATACGCCCTCCTCTCGGAAGAGAAGGGATACGAGATCCGGGAATACGGCGGCTACATCGTCTCGGAAACCACCGTGCCCGGTCCCTACCGCGACGCGATGTACGCGGGGTTCCGGATCCTCTTCGACTACATCTCGGGGAACAACGCATCCGCGCAGAAGATCGAGATGACGGCTCCGGTCCTCGAGGAAAGACCGGTTGCGATCGCGATGACGGCACCCGTCCTCCAGGAGCAGGAGGCCGACAGCGAGCGCCACACGGTCGCGTTCATCGCGCCGGAAGGGTACACCCTGGAGACGATCCCCGTCCCGAAGGACCCGAGGGTCCGGATCCGCGAGGTCCCCGCCAACAAGGTTGCGGCGCTGCGGTTCGGCGGATGGGCCGACGCGGAGAAGGTACGGCGCAAGACCTCAGAACTCAAGAAGATGCTGGAACGGGACGG